>JAIRPS010000213.1 GCA_031256885.1 Bifidobacteriaceae bacterium
CAGTTGCAGGTCAACACTGGTTCACCAAATCAGGTCAGCTTTGTGGCGGCAGCCCCAACAGCCAGTTCATACGCAGTGTCAACCGGCACTCGGATTGCTGGCGACCGGAGCAACCCGCACACCGTGACCGTCACCGTGGCCGATGCTTTCGGTAACGGCGTCAGCGGTTTGGCTGGGCAACTGGTTGCCGACGGTAACGATCTGATGATTGGCCTGTTCACCGAAACCGGTGCAGGTATTTACACCGCCAGCGTGAACAGCGACAAGATTGGCAACCACCTGGTCAGTGTCAAACTGAACAGTACACCGGTGCCAACCTCCGGCAACGCTTTTGCCAGCTTCATTGCTGGTGCAGCCACCGCCATCCACTCACGCCTGAGTGTGTCCGCTGGTGACAAGCCGGTTGGCGACAACCACTTGGCCACAGTGTCCGTACACGATGCTTACGCCAACCCGGTAGCCGGCCAACTGGTCACCATTTGGATGGACCCGGAGCTAACGCCCAACCAAGGCAAGTTCAGTGTCATCACCTCCGCTAACGGCGATGCCGTGGTCAGCTTCACCAGCCAAAAAGCCGGCCGCCACACTGTTTATGCGGTGCTTGGTTCGTCCACATCGACCGACAGGGTGCCTGGTTCAGGCAGCCGCAGCGTCAACTTTGTGGCCGGTCCGGTCTCCACCCAGCATTCCCAGCTGTTTGGTACCAACGGGTTGATCAAGTTGACCAACAACTCGGCTGACCCACACCGGGCAACTGTGACAGTGACCGACCAGTACGGTAACCCGATTACTGACCCAGCGGTGGCTGTTGCCTTCACCCTGACCGGTTTGTCAGGTGCCAAGCTATCGGTCTCACGGCCAGTTGCTTTGGACAATAACGGCCAGGCTTCGGTGAGCATCTTCTCCTCAGCGGCTGGCACAGCCAAACTAACCGCCACCATTGTGACCGGTAGCGTTGGCCAGCCAGTAACTAATGGTGGGGCCAGCCCCGTTGAATTGGCACTGCGTTTCGCTGTGCCAATCGATCCGAACGATATCAACGGTTCGGGCTCCAACACTGTCACCCAGCCTGGTTCCACGGTGACTGTCACCAATGGTGGCGCTGCCAACAATGTGAAGGCAACGCCACAGTTCAAGGACACCAAGGTTGTCAAGGTCAAAGCGGCACAGTCGATTGTGTCCATTGTCAAGGGTCGTCAGTTCAAGATTTCTGCCTTCGGCTACACGGCGGCTGGTAAAGCGGTCAAGCTGAAGTGGAAGTCAAGCAAAGCGAAGGTTGCCAAAGTCAGTTCGGCTGGCACGGTTCGGGCACGCAAAGTTGGCCGGGCTACCATCACCGCAACTGCCCCCGGTGGCCTGAAAGTGAAAATCAAGGTTGTGGTAGTCAAGCGGGCTACCAAAGCCAAGGTGAAGAAAGTCACGGTAAAAGGTGTGCCGCGCAAAATGAAGGTAGCGAAAGTGGCTTATGCCAAAGTCACCTTCCGCTCCAAGAAGATTGCTGGCGCCAAGGTTGTCTACCGCTCAACCAATAAATCGGTTTTGTCGGTTGACAAAGCCGGGCGGCTCTTGGCCAAGAAGCCGGGCAAGGCTCGTCTGGTGGTCAAAGCTGGCAGCAAACGCGCTAAGCGGATAACCATTACCGTCACTAAATAACCTCATCTGAACAAGTAAGTTCCTCTCCTCCTGCGGGGTGTCCGGTGCGTTGCATCGGCCACCCCGCAGGGGTTTAACCGGGGTGGCGTTGGCGGGTGGGGGCACGTGCATCGGCCACCCCGCAGGGATTGAACCAGACCCAAGGCAAACCCCGGCGTAATATTCGGGTATGCGAACTGTTTGTTCCAAATACCCAGGAAAAACATGAGGGGGCAGGCCGCCCAGCCGTCAGGGCGGGTAATTGGGCTGCTTGGGCCAGCCTTTGTCGCTGCCGTGGCCTATGTCGACCCCGGCAATGTGGGTGCTAACTTGAGCGCTGGTGCCCAGTTCGGTTACCAGTTGGTTTGGGTATTAGTGCTCGCTAACCTGATGGCTTGCCTAGTCCAATATTTATCCGCCAAACTTGGCTTGGTCACCGGCCAATCGTTGCCGCAACTTATGGCGCATCAACTTAGCCGGCCGGGACGCCTGGCCTACTGGATGCAAGCTGAACTAACCGCCATGGCTACTGACCTGGCTGAGGTAGTTGGTGGAGCAATCGCCTTGAATCTGCTGTTCCAACTGCCACTGTTGCTGGGGGGAATGATCACCGGTGTTGTGTCGCTTGGTTTACTGTCCATCCAAACCAGGCAAGGTGAACGCCGTTTTGAATTGGTGATCAGTGCGTTACTGCTGATTATTGCTTTAGGTTTTTGCGCTGGTTTGGTGGTTGCGCCAGTTTCACCGCCAGATTTAGCGGCCGGCTTAGTGCCGCGTTTTGCGGGGAAAGACTCAATCATTTTGGCAGCCTCAATGCTTGGTGCCACCGTCATGCCCCATGCGGTGTATTTGCATTCCAGCTTGACCCGCGACCGACATGGCCGAACTACTGATCCGCAGCAACGGCATCGGCTGATTGTTGCTACACGTTTCGATGTCGGATTTTCGCTGCTAATAGCTGGTTCAGTCAATATTGGCATGCTGATTTTGGCGGCGGCCTGCCTGCCGGGTGAGGTCCACACAGATACTATCAATGACGCTCACCAGGCAATCACCGCTGCTCTGGGTCAGGGGATTGGTTTGGCTTTCGCCATTGGTTTACTGGTTTCCGCTTTAGCATCCACCTCAGTTGGCGCATTGGCTGGCGCGGAAGTGATGTTCAGCTTATTGCACCGCCACCCACCCTTGACGATTCGCCGCATCGTGACGCTTGTGCCGGCTTTGCTGGCCTTGGCGCTGGCTAGTTCACCAACCTGGCTATTGGTGATTTCGCAAGTGATACTGTCACTGACCATTCCGGCAGCTTTAATTCCGTTGGTGGTTTTGACGTCGCGGCGTGCCTTGATGGGTAGCGACAGGATCTCGCCGTGGACGCGCCTGCTGGCCTGGCTGGTCACTGGGCTGATCATTGCGCTGAACCTTGGTTTGGTGGCAATGTTGCTTGTCGGGTAGGCGCACATACTGACTATTGGCATGGCGTTCATGGTTTGTTAGCCAAAGGTTTGGTGTGGCGGCTGAGCAGTGTTGGTCACCTGTCTACCCGGCCAAACTACTTTGGCCAATGGTGCCCTGTATCGCTTACCAGCGGGGCACTGCATAAACATTGGCTTCCAAGAAAGGTTTGGATACTTGATGAAACGGCATTACGCCACAGCCCTGTTAGCGACATTAGCGTTGGCAGCTTTTGGGCTGGTCAGCCCGGGTAGTGCGGCTAACGCAGCTGGCCCGGTTGTTTCTGTCAGCATTGCTGACTCAGCAGCCTCATACATCACAAGGCCGTTGGCCCTGGATCCTGGCACACAGATTCCAGCAGCGTTGATTCCGCTGCGCATTGCAGACGCCGAAGGTGTCGCTGAAGAAATCACCGCCGCTGATCCGCGGGTCAGCTTGAGCACATCAAACGCCGCAGTGGTGGCCATCAGTGATGGACAACTGCAAGTGCTGAGCAACGGTTACGCCACCGTCACCGCCACAGTTGAGGCAGCCTCAACCGATTTGCTGATTTGGGGGAGCGGCCCGGACAAGACTTACCTGTTTGATGATTTTGAGTCAACCGCCATCGGCGAACTACCCAGCTACTTCAACCACACTCGGGGAACCGTGCGGCCAAGCGTGGTAGAAACCGATCAAGGTGGCCACCAACTGTTGCTGAACAATCCCACCCAAGAGTTCACCACACTGCTGGTGCCACTACCCGCCGGGATTGGTGACTACACCATTGAAGCCGATTTGACCTGGTTAAACGTGCGTGATAATGCTCGTTGGTCTTCGCTGATGTACCGTGTGCAAGGGCTTGACCGGCCCTACTATCAAATGGCGGTGCGGCAAAACTCAACCGCCTCCAACGGTGTCGAGTTCGCTTACCGTACATCAAGCAACGCTTGGGATGTGCGTTCCACCCAAGCTGCCCCCAC
>JAIRPS010000010.1 GCA_031256885.1 Bifidobacteriaceae bacterium
ATCTTTTCTGCTCTAAGCGAAATTACGGTTATTGCAACCCGGTCTGACTGGTGCGGGTTGTATGTTATGGGATGAACTGTGTTGCCTGGTGTGGTAGCTGTTGAAGCGGCCAATACTGACCACAGTCCCATACGTTCACACTGGTCAAACAGGCAATATGACAAATCGATTGGAATCCTCAGGAGGAATCATGAGTAATCACCCGCCCCGGCAATACCACCGGGGGCATTGGCGTCAACGCCTGCTCGGCGGCGGCCTGGCCGTAGCCTTGGTAGTTGGGCTATCGACTGTTACTGTGGGCACGGTAGCGTCAGCTGACCCGCTCGACGCTGACCCAGTAGCCCAAACCTACTACGACATTTTGTTGCGCCACACCAAGTGGGCTGAGCAGGGTGTTGACAATGATGGCCGCCCAGTTTGGCGGCAAGATCTTGGCCGGTACACTGATAAAGATCGGCTCGGCCAAACTTTGGTGTTGGGTAACGCTGTGTTGTTGACACGCGGCACCTATGATCCGGCCAAAGCGGGCGTTGACTATGCCACGCTGAAAGCTCACACGGTTGATTCAATCCAGTACTACGCTGCTGCCGATCGTTTTGCTGGTGGCTCATTATGGGGCGGCAGCCATTTCTGGGATTCCACTTATGAATCCTATTTCACATTGGCGGCGCATCTACTGTGGAGTGACCTTGATCAGACCACGCGCGACAATGTTGACAAGATTAATGCGGGGATTGCTGATTACACCACATCCATGCTGGTCAACTACAATGCGCTAACCGATCAGGAGCGTTTCTTGTTGGACCGGTATGGCGAGGTTGATAACAACAGCTATGTGCCAACAGCCTTGCAAGCCGACTTGGCTGCCGCCAAGAGCAAAGCTAACGCTGGGCATATCACTGACCAGCTTTACGCTAAGGGCGGTTTGGCTGGTCAGTATCAGGGTGACACGGTTATGGAAGAGATTGGTGTTTTTGCACAATCGCTTGGCCCCGCCTTGGCTTGGCTGCCAAACAATGCTAATGCCAATGATTGGCAACGTGATTTTGCCTTCTGGTCAGCTGCCCGCATGGGTATGCGCACCGCCGATGCGGCGAACCCGGCAACGATCGATGGTGTGCCGGTTTCTGACAATCCGGCTCAAACTATCTATGACACGTTTGCTGTGGAGAACCATGAATCAGTGTCAGGCCATTACATGGAAGAGGCTTGGCGTACCCCGGCCCGCAGTCTTGCCCATTTTATTGCAGCCGGTATTCCCGCTTCCCAGTGGCCGGAATCGTTGACCGTTGCACCGAACTCGCAGGAGCTTTGGCAAACTGACCTATCGTTAATGTCGAGTTCTGGCGTGCCATTCCAACCCGCTAATGAGGAACGCACCTACCTGTATGGCCGTGACATTATGGCGCGGGCTTATCTTTCACAAATCATTGGTGACCGTTACGCTGCCCGGGTTGAGGCGAACTTGGCTGATGAGTTGGGACCGTACCTTGACTTGCAGCCAGGCCCGGCTTTGACCAAGTTTAATGGTGAGTCCAAATATGAAGGTGAAGCCCGGGCTGAACTGGGTATTGCTTATATGCTGCATGAGTGGCGGGCTAACTCTGGCCAAGGATTGGTCACGCCTGTTAGTGATGAGCAACTGTTTGCCAAGGCTGCTGGGGTAACTGACTATGGTGCAAAGTTGAGCAAGACTTTCAACTTTAATGCTCAAGAGGTTGACCTGATTGGTCCTGGTTTGTTGACACATCAAACTGCCGACGGTTGGGCTGGTGTGGTGACACGTAACCGCACCGACCCCGATTGGTGGCGCATGCCGATGATTCGTTTTGCTTGGGGTCCCCAGCATGACAATTGGCTGATTTATGCGGCGGGTGACCGGCCAGGTTTCATTCCGTTCTCGGCAATTGGGATCACTGGCCGCCAATCTGCGGTGTACCATCAGCAAACCGACGGCTATGATGCTTCAGCCAGTGTGGTCGAGATTATTCGTTCTGGTGATGCCAAATATGCGGCCCAAAATCACGGGCTTGGCTATGACGATATTCTGCCTAACCTGGGTGTACGCGATTTGAGTGGGCACCCCACCTATGCTGGTTTTGTGACTTTGCCAACCGGTACGGTTATTTATGCCACCTCCGGCGGTCTTGGTGACAAAGAAGGCGTCCTCAAAGTGATGAATGCGCAGATTAACGGGATTGCTGGGATGGATGGTCAGCGCACCTACACGACGGGTGCTGGTCAGGATGTGATTGGCACATCAATGACTGTGGCTGGCCGTGGCCTTGGTTTCATTCCCCATGCTGTGGGGCGGTTTGGTGATGGCAACAACTGTTATCCTGACGGTTTCCCCCAGTTGGCTTCATCTGGTTGCAACGATCACAAGCGCGATTCTAACTGGCTGACCATTGATGGGCGGGTTTCGCTGATCAAACGTAACTCAATCAACCCAATCAACATTGTTTCCGGTTCCCAGGAAGGTTTGGACACGGTGATCATGTCTGACGGGCCGGAAGCGAATCATCGCGGTTTACTGGTTGAAGGTTATCCGGTAGCTGATGCGGCTACGGCGGCGCGTTTAGCGGCCCGCCCTGCGGTGACCACTGATTCGCCAGCTTTGGTAGCAACCGATGCTGACGGTTATGTGGCGCTGTTCAACCTGGCCAGCGCCGACTTGACCGATGTGTCGGTTTACCTGACGCAGTCTGGCAGCAGCCGGACTGTCTTTGATGGTTCACAACGTTTCACCAGTGCCGGTTCGGTGCTTGCCGCCAGCCTGGCCGGTGGACATGCTGAAGTGAGGGCACCGCGTTTCACAGTT
>JAIRPS010000047.1 GCA_031256885.1 Bifidobacteriaceae bacterium
AGGACGCAACCTCGAAAATGCCTAGCCTTGACCAGCCAACTTTCGCCTCACTTGGCGTAGATCAACGGATTGTCGACGCCCTTAGCGCAGTCGGCATCGTCAGCCCTTTCCCAATCCAAGCCCTCACTTTGCCTATTGCTTTGCAACGCCATGACATTATTGGCCAGGCGAAAACCGGCACCGGCAAAACCCTCGGCTTTGGTATTCCGCTGCTCACCGCCGTGATTGGGCCAGATGAACCAGGCTGGGAAACCCTTCTAGCGCCCGGCCGCCCCCAAGCCGCCGTGATTGTGCCAACCCGCGAATTAGCAGTTCAAGTAGCCAATGATCTGCAAACAGCGGCGCGCAACCGTGCCGCCCGCATCGCTTGCCTGTACGGTGGGCGGGCCTACGAACCGCAAATCGCTGAGCTACAACGCGGCGTTGAAGTGGTGGTTGGCACCCCCGGACGGATGATAGACCTGATGCGTCAACGGCACCTCAGTCTCAAACAAGTCAGCACTGTGGTTCTTGACGAAGCTGACGAAATGCTTGACCTTGGTTTTTTGCCCGATGTCGAACAATTGCTGGCAGCTACCCCTGGCAGCCGTCACACCATGCTGTTCTCCGCCACAATGCCTGGCCCGGTAGTGGCGATGGCGCGGCGCTACATGAGCCAAGCCACCCACATTCGTGCCAACGACCCAACCGATCTGGGGCAAACCGTCAAAGAAATTAAACAGTTTGTCTACCGCGCCCATGCGCTTGACAAAATCGAGGTGTTAGCTCGCCTTCTCCAAGCCGAAGGCCGGGGGCGCACAATCGTTTTTGTGCGCACTAAAAAAACTGCCGCCCGCATTGCTGAAGATTTGACTCGTCGCGGTTTTGCGGCTGGGGCAATCCACGGTGATCTTGGCCAAGGTGCCCGCGAACAAGCCTTACGCGCCTTCCGCAACGGCAAAGTTGATGTACTGGTCGCTACGGATGTTGCCGCCCGGGGCATTGACGTGGATGACGTTACCCATGTGGTCAACTATCAGGCACCCGAAGATGAAAAAATCTACCTACACCGCACCGGGCGCACTGGGCGGGCAGGCAATACCGGCACAGCCGTAACCTTTGTTGACTGGGATGATGTGCCGCGCTGGGCAATGGTCAACCGGTTGCTTGACATTGGCATTCCCCAACCAGTGGAAACCTACTCCACTTCACCACACCTTTTCAGTGACCTTGGCATTCCTGCTGGTGCCACCGGCAGCCTGCCCCGTTCCCAACAAGTGCGCGCCGGATTACACGCTGAAACAGTTGAAGATCTTGGCGAAACCGGTCAACGCCGCCGTGGCGGCAACCGCAGCGGTGCCAGCCGCAGCGATGCCAGTCGCAGCGCGGGTAGTACGCAACGCCGCAATCCGGAGCGCCAACGTCAACGCACCCGCCGCCGCACCAACTCCTAGCTAGCAGGTTTCTGCGCGGGGTAAGCGCAACCACTCTGGCTTGGTTTGGGCGCGGGGTTAACACGTTCACTCTGGCTTGGTTTCGGCGCGGGGTCAACCAAACTGCCAACGTCCCAACCCTGCTTGCTGGTTTCTGCGCGAGGTTTGTTTCTTTTTAAGGCGGTTTTAGGAAACAAACCTCGCGCTGAATGTTGGTTAGCGCAAGTCTCCGGTGCCTGGCCGCCAAACAGCTGTTTGGCGGCGGATCGACCAAAATGTGCCAGCAGCCGCAATTACTCCGGCCACAGTCATCACTGCAACAATCGACAGTGCAAAACTGGCTGACGGTTGGTAGTAAGGCTGGTTATACACACCCAAGTCAAGTGCAAGACCTTGCGGGAGCAGGTAATAGCAAGCAGCCGCTACGCCGCCGGTGACAGTGATTGGCAGCACAACTTGCCAAAGGCACAGCCCGATCAGCCAGCGCCGTCGTCCGTAATAGGCGCAAAGCGGTGCTGTGACAGCAGAAATTGCGCGTGACTCGCTCGATTGGAGCAGCGCTGCCGCCAAAGTCACCACCCCCAGACTGATCAAACCGAAAAAGGCTGCCCAGTCGGCGTGGGTTTTCTGGACAACACCCTGACCTAACCAATCTCCTCCAGGCGTGTCAAAACCAAGACCACCGGGAATCAAGCCAGCCGCTAAAGCTTTGAAATCCCACAATGACAAATCAGCTGATTTTTGAGACACCAGGAACAGCCTTGTCATTTCATCAGATTGGCAAGCCAGAGGCGACAATTGGCGGCACACATTAATTTCAGCGCGTTCAGCGAAGAAACCATTCTCAAACAAAGCCCCCACCGGGTTAGCCAGTCCCATCAGCTGCGTGCGGTCCAGAACCGTTGCATCAGTAATTCGCAGCCAGTCAGCGGTTGGCGGTGTCACTGTCACCACGGCAGGACTATGCTCATCCCAGCTATCCGTCACCGCAATTAGTGACACATCACCTGGCAGCATTGATACGAACTTGATGAAACCCTGATCGTTGACTGATCCGAAAACCTCTAAATACTGTGTACCCAAGCGCTGATGAACTGCCAGCATGCGATAATACTCTAAAGAAAGTGTGGTAGCGAACAATTGGACTTGACCTGCCAACAACACCGCCACCCCTAAACTTAAGCAGACCCTGAGACCACGCCCGCGGCCGTGTTCAATAGAACGGCCACCCACCAGCGCTGAGGCAATCCCCCAGCGGCGCCCGGCAATTCCAATCCAGCGGCTAACCGTTTTGACCGCCACGGTGGCCAGAGCACCAACCGTCAGCATTGTCACAAATGTTCCGGCATAGTAGGACAACATGCGCAGGGCCGCGCTTGTTTCACCGCCCACAGCGCCCGTGCCTAAATAACTGGTTACCCAAATTGTTGCCGTCACTGTCAAAAGGCAGGTGATGGCCGCCGCCAGAGACGACATTCTAACTCTTCTGGTTTTTTTGAACCGCTGGTTTGCCAGACTGGTAAGACAGTTAGCCAACACTACTGTCAAGACGATGGCAGCCGCTGCCGCGACGGCAGCAATCAGCCATGGCCATAGCCGACGTGTCAACTCAGCTGGCCATACGGCATCGAGCCAAGCAAACCTGATGTCCACTAGACAAGCAGTTACGAACGCTGCTGCTGCCAGCAATCCACCGATCAGTATTGGTATGACTGTTTCTACCAAAGTGATCGTTGCCAATTGGAACCGGTTGGCACCTTGTGCCACCAGTGCCTGCAAGCGTTTGCACCGCCGATCAGCGCCGATTTGCACAGCCGCCGACAATGTGGCTAGGGCACCACCAATTACTATGCCAACTGTCAAGGCCAAAACTCGCAACAGTTCGGCCGCATACCCGGAACCGACACCGGTGAAGGTGAAACGTTCCTCTCTGCTCACTCCAAAACCAGAGGCCGCGATTGGGTCAAGATCTGTGATGTCTTTGGCTGGCCGAAAATACACTCGCCGCTCATGTGGCGTTTCTAAACCATCAAGACTGATTATGCCAACGACTTTGCCGTAGGCAGCTTCCCACTGTTCTGGCAGTTCGTCAACCAACGCCGGTGAGATCACTGCCTGACCGGGATCAGGCCAGGCAGATACCCCAGGAGGCAAGGGCGCGTTTTCAACTAACGGCTGAATTGCGAAAGCACCCACTGCATGGTCGTTTATATCAGGATGCGACACGCTCAACCACAACAGTTTGGCTTGATCAGGTGAAGTGGCCACCGCAGGATGAATGGCCCCTGTTGTTTGTTCACGCCAATGGTTGTAAGCAACCGCCCCAACTGTTAGCGCTAAACCAATTGCCAGCAAACAGGTTGCCATTGCAATCGCAATGGTGCGTTGCCAGCGTGTTTCAGCGCGGCGAGCTGTCAGCCGACCCAACCGCCATAACCAGTGGCCTACCATTACTCAGGCCGCCCCACTGCCTCAGTTTCAGCAGCATGTTGAACTGGTGATAATTTGCCGTTAGCTAGCTCATAAATGCGGTCAGCATGCTTGGCCACGTGGGGATCATGCGTTACAGCTATTACGGCGCAGCCGGAATTGTGCGGTATGGCAAATAATGCTTTCACAACTTCGTCACGATTAGCTGGGTCCAGTGAACCAGTCGGCTCGTCGGCCACCACTAACCAAGGGTCAGTCACCAAGGCACGCGCCACAGCAACACGTTGACGCTCACCACCAGACATCTGGGTGACCGGTCGTTGCGCATTTGGCAAACCGAACTGTTCCAACAACAGTTGGGCACGTTGAATGGCAGCATTACCGCGCATGCCTGCCAGTAAACCAGCAAGCTCAATGTTCTCTAAAGCAGTCAGCTCATTAACCAGTTCGCCATCCTGAAAAACAGCGCCAATCATTTCGCGGCGTAACGCGGTTGAGCTGCGTGACAGGCCAGCTTTCATGGGATGCCCGCCAATCAGCAGTTTACCAGCAAGTGGTTTTAGTAAACCAAGAATAACTGATAGCAAAGTTGATTTACCGCAACCGGAAGATCCCATCAAAGCAACCGATTCGCCACGGTTAACCACAAGATCCAACCCTTGTAAAACCTCACGATTACCATAGCGCACAGTTAACCCAGATACTTTAACCGCCGGCACAGAATCA
>JAIRPS010000066.1 GCA_031256885.1 Bifidobacteriaceae bacterium
GCAGCTTAAATGCCTGTGTTCGAGCAGCAAAGCCACCAACACGCCAGGATCATTGGGGTAAAGGTTTGCTAAATCGGTGAGCAACCGCCAAGCGCAGTCCTGGCCGTTTGGCTGGCTGCGCAACCGTACCGCCGCAACCACTTCAGCTACTTCAACCGCGCTGGCACCAAGTAAAACCGGCAGGCAGCGGCGCACGTCTTGATCCGTGGCACCCTCGCCTAAAGCCTGTAAAGCAGCTTGAGCTAGCCGCTGACCAGCTTGTCCGGCTTGACCTAAACCAGCCAGGGCTTGACGCACGGCGGCTAAGCCACGCCAACCAGCCAATACATCAAAATCGCTGAGGGCTACCAGCAGTTCTGGTTTGTGCCAGGGGTCGCGGAAGGTGCGCTGCGGCGAATCGAGGGGCAGTTTGGCGGATTGTTCACGCTGGAAGCCGGCAGCGGCGGCACTAGCTGTCGGGTGGGCTTGCAGCGATAACGGCCGGGCAACACCCAAGAGTTTCAAAAGATAAGGTAATTGCCCCCCCTGATTGCTGTCATCAGGTCCGCGTAACGCCCAACGGCCTAACTCCTTTTGCGGATTGGCGGCGATCACCTGAGCAAGGTCGCTGCCCTGACAGGGCGAGGGAGCTAAGGGGTGTGCGCCGTACCACAGTTCTGCCAGCTTGACTTGGCTGGCTGGCCAGCCTAAAAAGTCAGGCAGAGCGGTGGTTGAACCCCAGTCGTAAGACCGGTGTACTGCCTCAATCAAGCGCATCAGTTAACCACCAACCGGTTGATGTGGGCTGAGCGCAAGCCGAAAATTGCGCGGATTTTTTCTGCCCGTCGAATCACCGCTAAGCGTCCGCCGGAACTGCGCGCAGTGATTTCCGCAGCGCTACCGCCAGCGGTTCGTTTGGTTACTTTGATGGACACCACATCAGCTAAGCCAAAGGCCCGAGCAACCGTTTGGGCGTTCAAGGTCTTCGACCAACTGGTGTAGGGATTACCGGTTGATTTAAGTAATGACCAGGGGTCATCTACCGAGCGAAGGTGCGGCAAAGCACTGGACCAAATATCCTCACTATTTTCAGTTCGTCCGCCCGATGACGATGAGTAGTAAGTGTTGACCGGCTCGCCTTGAGCATCAGTCAGGATTTGACCAAGTGTTTGGTCAACTGCCTCACGCCAGCGTGTGCCGTAGGTGGCTTCGTTTTCTTTAGCCCAACCGGTGTAGTTTTGCGAGCGCACATCGCCGTAAAGATGGCAGGCACAATCGGCTTTGATACCTGACTTTTGAGCCATGTAGGCGTATGTGCGAGCGGCAATCGCTTGCGCTTGCAAAACAGCTGGTTCCCAGGAAGATGGCACTTCAGACACACCGTAAAGGTAGTCGCCATCTAAGGACAAGGTGTTCAAAACGTTCAACCGACCAGACAGCACACCAATTTCCAGTTTGCCGCGTCGGTACGATCCTTGTACATCATCAACTTTCATGGCAGCAGTGGAGCGCAAAGTGACCTTGCTGGCACTGCCGAGGCTGTCACCGCCCACCACTGCGGCACTGACGTTAGTGCCGTGAATGGTGAACCGCATTTTTGTGCCAGCCGCTACATCAATCGCCTCATCATAACCGAGGCTGACCTGCCCAGTTTTGCTGAAACTGACCGTAACAGCTGACCGACCGCCAGCTATTTGCACTTTGATGGCTGAGCTGAAATCGCGCTGGTCAAGCTGAGTGTCGGTGTAGTAGTAGGTGAGGATTTGGCTGGCTGTTTTGCCGGCTTGCGCCATGCCTCTGGCACCGTACTGAGACATACCCACACCATGTCCCCAGCCAGCTCCTTTGAAGGTCACTGTACCTAGTGGTTGCTTGTTTGCGGACGGTTTGGCCGCTACCGGCACGGCCGCGCTGACCGCATAGGGTGAGCCGTATCTTAAACGTTTGCCCATTGATGGAGCCGATAATCCAATCACTCGGTAAAGCGTGACCCCGGTATTTGCTTTGGTTTTGCAGCGAGCCACCCCTTTGACTGTATTGACTTTGGCAATGCCTACCCAACGCCCCTTACGGTAAGCCTGAAATGTCACTTTACCTGCTACTTTGCTTGTGCCGCGACGCCATTTAGCGGTCAAAGTGAGACTGGCAGCGGCTGTTCCAAAAGACCGCGAAACCGTCAAGCTTGGCGCTGAGGTTTTGGCGCGGTCGCTCAGCAAACGAACCCGGCGAACAGCTGACTTGGTCAGAGCCACACCAGCCGGTGAGTCAATTGACAGGCCAACCAGACGGTAACGGCCAGCAGTTTTCACTGATACTTTGGCCAGTCCGCGACGCACCGCGATTTGGCGCACCGGCTGCCAGCCGTCAGCCGTTTGCCGTTCCAACTGGACTTTGCCGGAAACTGCACTGCCCTGGACCGACCAGTGAGCCTGTAAGGCTACTGCCTTACCTTGAGCGGCATAGGGCGGTGCCACTAAAACCAGCACACTGCCTTGTGGCGAAGCTGCCGCAAGCCTGCCAGCCAACCCGGGCAGCCCATGAGCGGCTGCCGGCAGATTAGACAACACTAAAACGGCAGCAACTAACCAACTCAGTAACGTGGCTCCTCGGCAAGTCTTGTTTCCCACCTCGCTTGCCGAGGAAGGTAACCAGGCAAAGTGTCGCACAGGACCATCCTGCCTAATGTGCAGCCAGGATGCCAGTCGCCGCCCCGCAAATGACCAAAGCTGCGGTCGGTGTTCTGACTCACTCCACCATTTGGGCAGATACTCCCGGCGGTATTAATACCTGTCAGGGGCGCGCCACCGCTTCAGGCCTGCCACACTGGTGAGGTCGGCGCGGTAGAGTTGGTCGGCAGACAAGTCGGAAAGGAGTGCAGCATTGGCCAACCGCCAATCAAACCAGGCAGGAGCAACGTGGATAAACCGTTGAGCGCCCAACAAGCCGCTGAGTTAGCCACCCAGCATGGTTTGCGGCGGCTTGGCGCACGCCCCCGCTTGGATGATTACATCAAAGCACTGTGGCGTCGACGCCATTTCATCAGCACCTTGGCAACTTCTGATGCAATGGGCCGTAATCAAGGTTCATATCTGGGGCAGCTTTGGGCAGTGCTGAACCCGCTGCTGCAGTTTGCGGTCTTTTTTGTGGTGTTTGGTTTGGGGTTGCGCGGTATGCGTGACGGTACTGGCGACTTCATTGCCTACCTGATCATTGGCACATTCTTATTCGGTTTCATGTCCTCAGGGCTAACCTCCGGCTCAAAAGCCATCTCTGGAAGGTTAGGCCTGGTTAGAGCATTAGATTTTCCGCGAGCGGTTCTGCCTATCTCAATTTTGCTGACTGAGCTGATCATGATTTGGCCAGCCTTGT
>JAIRPS010000083.1 GCA_031256885.1 Bifidobacteriaceae bacterium
ACCGTCTTGCAGTAAAAACGAGCGTGCCCCATGGAGCACACCGGGACTACCAGCACTAATAGTGGCAGCGTGGCGTCCCGAAGCCACTGATTGGCCACCGGCTTCGCAACCAATTAAACGGACTGACCGATCATCTAAAAAGGCGTCAAACACACCAATGGCGTTTGATCCGCCCCCCACACAAGCCACCACCGCATCTGGTAAACGTCCGGCTTGCTCCAGAATTTGGGCGCGTGCTTCAACACCAATAATGCGTTGTAAATCGCGCACTAAAGCGGGGAAAGGATGCGGCCCGGCCGCTGTGCCAAAACAATAGTGGGTTGTTTCAACATTAGCCACCCAATCCCGCAGAGCCGCATTAATCGCGTCTTTCAAAGTGCGCGTGCCAGATTTAACTGATTCCACATGAGCGCCGAGTAAACGCATGCGCGCCACGTTGAGCGCTTGGCGGCGAGTGTCTTCCTCACCCATGTAAATAACGCATTCTAAACCAAACAAGGCAGCCGCAGTGGCGGTAGCTACACCATGCTGGCCAGCGCCGGTTTCTGCAATCAAACGACGTTTACCAATACGTTTAACCAGCAAAGCTTGGCCTATCACATTATTGATCTTGTGTGAACCGGTGTGGTTAAGATCTTCGCGTTTCAGAAAAACCCGGCAGCCTCCAGCTTTTTCAGCAAAACGAGCCACTTCGGTGAGCGGTGAAGGACGCCCGGCGTACTGCGTCAGCAAGTGTTGCAGTTCCGCTGCGAAAGTTGGATCAGCTTTGGCAGCAGTATAAGCCTGGGTTAGCTGGTCAAGCGCAGCGATCAGTGCTTCTGGCACAAAGCGCCCCCCAAAATCCCCGAAATATGGGCCTGGTGCCTGCGCCAAGGTGTCGCCTGGTTCAGCGGCTGCGGCCACTCCAGCTAATGCGTTCATTGGTGTACCGCCCTGACTGAAGGATGGGAGCCGGCGGCCACTAAACCTGCCAACAGTTTGGCCGGATCATCAGCTTTTGACAAGGCTTCACCAATCAATACCGCGTCAGCGCCGGCGCGCGCATATTCAACCACGTCATGGCATGAGCTGACACCTGATTCAGCCACCTTGACAATGCCAGGAGGGATAGCTTGAGCAACTTTTTCGTAAATCGCTCGATCCACTGACAAGGTCATCAGGTTACGCGCATTGACTCCAATCACTCGTGCGCCAGCAGCCACCGCCCGGTCGACTTCTTGGCGGGTGTGCGCTTCAACCAAGGCTGTCATACCGAGCGAGGCGGTTCGTTCAACTAAGGAAACCAAGGCTGGCTGTTCCAGGGCGGCAACTATCAGCAACACCATGTCAGCCCCATAAGCGCGGGCTTCCCAAAGCTGGTAGGAGCTAATAATGAAGTCTTTACGGAGCACCGGAATGGCAACAGCTTGGCGCACCACCGCTAAGTCTTGCAGTGAACCGCCAAAGCGTCGCGGTTCAGTCAGCACTGAAACCACCTGAGCTCCGCCCGCCTCATATTGCCTGGCTAAAGCGGCCGGGTCAGCAATTTCAGCAATTCGCCCCTTCGATGGCGAACATCGCTTAACCTCAGCAATCACTGATATCACGCCCGGCTTGCGCAACAGCGGCAGCGGGTTGAGCGCAGAGGTTTGCCGCTCTGCGCGGCGTTTCAACTCGTCTAAAGGCACAGCAGCCTGGCGTTCAGCCAGGTCAGCGGATACGCCAGTTAGAATTTCGTCAAGGACACTCATGCCAAACCGATCTCCCCATCGCAGGTAATCGTAACCGACCAGCAGGCACTCGTTTGACAAAGACAACTGCAAAACATCCGCTAGCTACCCCACATTCTTTGGTAAAATTGGCTTTCATCAGTGCTTTTACTAGGCGCGTGGCTTGACATCAGTTCAACTGGCATTTTGTGTAATCACCCCATGAGCAACCACACGGTCGCCGCTGTACAGCACAGCCGACTGGCCTGAGGCGGCGGCTCGCAAGGGTTCACTCAGACGCAACAACCAGCTGCCTGCTTTAACTGGCTGGGCAGTGGCTGGTGCTGCCGTACCATGAGCCCGCAACTGAACCTGATAACTGCCACCTTCAATCAGCGGCAGAAAGGTGATTACCTGGTCAATCAGTAACTGGTGGACCTGCAAGGCGGCAGCTGGGCCAACTCGCACCGTATTGGCTGCCACATCAACAGCCGTGACATAACGCGGTTGACCATCTTGGGCGGGACGCGGCAAACTCAAACCGCGCCGCTGCCCAATGGTGAAGGCATAAGCTCCCTGATGGTGGCCGACTTCCACATCATTTTCGTCAAGAATCACACCCGGCCTCGCCCCTAACTGTCCCCGCAAAAAATCGGCAGTGCTGCCCTGGCTGATGAAGCAAATATCGTTGGAATCTGGCTTGCTCGCCAGGGATAGGCCGAGCCGTGCCGCTTCGGCGCGCACCGCCGCCTTATTTGCTACTTCACCTAACGGAAAAATCGCTGCAGCCAATTTTTGTGGACCAGCCCCTGCCAGCACGTAAGACTGGTCTTTAGCCAGGTCACGGGCGCGTTGGAGCATTACTCGACCTTGATCATCACGGCCTAAACGGGCATAGTGACCGGTGGCTACGGCATCGAAACCAAGCTGCTGGGCGCGTTGCAGCAAGGTGGCGAATTTGATGGCTTGGTTACAGCGAATGCATGGGTTGGGGGTGCGGCCGGCCTTGTACTCTGCCAGAAAATCGGTAACCACCTGCTCCTCAAATTCTGGCGATAAATCCCACACATAAAAGTCAAGCCCCAGCACGGCGGCAGCCCGCCGAGCATCAGTGGCATCTTGGAGCGAGCAGCAGCCGCGCGAGCCAACTCGCTGCAAGGTCGGTTGCCGTAACAAGGCCATGTGAACTGCCGTAACTTGGTGGCCGTCACGCGCCAACCGATAAGCCGCCACCGCTGAATCAACCCCGCCGCTTAAAGCTGCCAGTATTTTCATTGGTTTGCCTGCCTTGCTTGAGCCAGGACTGCTGGCAATGCAGCAACCAGGGCGGTTACGTCATCGGCGGTTGATGACCAGCCAAGTGATATGCGCACCCCGGCTGCTGCCTCAGTTTTGTTGCAACCGATTGCCAGCAGCACATGTGACGGCCCAGCCACGCCACTGTGACAAGCAGCGCCAGTTGAAACCGCCAAACCTGCCTGGTCAAACAGAAATGCGAGATCGTCAGCGCGCGAATCAGGGACAGTTAGCAAACGTAAACCGGGCAGTCGCTGCGCCGGTTCAGCGGGGCTGCGTAAACGTAGCCTGCCGTCGCTGGCGTTAACCAACTGGTCAAGCGGCTTGAGTAGTTGCTCCAAGCGGGTTGCCTCAGCCTCTAAGGCATTAGTCTGGCCAGTCAGACTGGGCTGCCCACTGGCCGTTGCGGGCGGCGCTGAAGCCGGTGCTGTCGGGGCGGGCAGCGCTGAAACGGGTGGGGCGGGGAGGGGTCCAGCGGGTTGAACGGGCTCGGCTAAGGCAAGGCTGTTGGTGTGGCAGGCGCTCAGCGCAGCGGCAAAGGCGGCGGCACCACGGGAATCTTGCGTGCCGGAGCGGATGGCGCGTTCCTGGCCACCACCGCCGGTGATTGGTCGGATTGTTTGATCCGCCGCCAGCAACAACACACCAGTACCGACTGGTCCGCCCAGTTTGTGGCCGGATAGGCTGGCCGCCGCTAAGCCCGATGCCGCAAAATCAAAACTGCGATGCCCCGCCCATTGCACCATGTCAGCGTGGCAGGGCAGGCCGTATGTTGCTGCTAATGCGACGATTGGTGCTAACGGTTG
>JAIRPS010000094.1 GCA_031256885.1 Bifidobacteriaceae bacterium
GGCGTGATTGCCACAGTCAGTGATACGGAAAGCAGCACGCTGAGCGATCTAACCATTGACTGGGGTGATGGCACAGCGCCAAGCCCGGGCACAGCCGATTGGAATGGCAGCGCTTTCACAATTAGCGGCAGTCACTCTTATGCCCAGCCGGGTATCTATGCTGCCTCAATTATTTTTGGCGACGCCGGCATTAACAAGTTGGTCACTGTCAACTTGACGGTTGATAGTGCTGCCAGCCCGGCTGAGTTGGCCGTCTTACAACAGCTTGTCCTGGTTTATGGCCTGTATGAAGCGCAGCAAGCCGATACCGGCAGGTATACCGCTGCCTCATTTGCGCCGTTAGCCGCTGGTTTACAAGCTGGCCGGCTCGCCCTGGCGGCTACTCCCCCAAGCCATGGCGCGGTCACTGAGGCTATCTCACTGATTGAAACAGCAGTGCATGGTTTGGTTGAAGCAGTTGACACTTCGGTGCTGCGTGATTTGATTGATCAGGCTCAAGCGATCCTCGACGCTCCAACCGGTTGGGTAACCACCAATCTGGGTGCCTTGGCGAGCGCTGTGGCCACTGCACGCAACCTGCTCAATCAGCCTGACCTCACCCAAATCCAGGCCACCCAGGCAGCGATTGATTTAGCGCAAGCCTTAGCCAAGGTGAGCCCCAAGGGTGATAAGACAGTCCTGATTGCTTTATTGAATGTGGCTGGTAGTCTGAACGGCGAGCAGTTCACGCCATCCACCTGGGATCCGGTTGCCGCTGCCATAGTGGCCGGCCAAGCGGTGGTTGCAGACCAGGATGCATCAGTTTACGATGTCGAAGCGGCCACTGATGCGCTAAATGTCGCCTTGGGTTCTTTGATATTGCGGGCAGTGAAGGCTGGTTTGAAGTCAGCGATTGACGTTGCAGTAACCATTTTGGAGCACCCGGAGCGCTATGTGCCCAGTTCATTGTCCGGTTTGGCGGAAGCTAAGGCAACTGCTCAGACGGTTTACGACAACCCCAACGCCACGCAAGCCCAGGTTACTGCCGCGCAAACCGCCCTGGTAACCAAGATTGCCGGTGCGAAACTGCGCGCCAGCGGCTCTGCAGCGGTGGGAACGAGTTTGCTAACGACATCGGCCGTGAAAGCCTTGGCTTTGACTCCGCAAGCGGTCGCTAAAGCTTTTGTGAAAACAGCCAAGGTCAAAGTGGTTGGTCAAACTAAGGTTGGTAAGCGGCTGGTCGCTAAGTCAAGTGCTTTCCAACCAGTTGCCAAGCTCAAGTATCAGTGGTTCCGCAACGGTCGCGCGATTGCTGGCGCCACCGCCAAACATTACCGCGTAACTGCCGCTGACAAGGCAAAACGCTTGAGTGTGAAGGTGACTGCCCGGCGTGGTGGTTACCAAACAGTCAGCCAAACATCAGCACGCACCGTCAAGGTTGGCTGATTCTCGGTAACTAATCGGGTGGCCCGGCCAGCGCTGTGGTGGCGCGGTCGGGCCACTTGATCTTTCCGATGCCGTTGACACAGTGATGTGTGGCGGCTTTCCGCTCCCCAGCTGGGCTGGGTCTTGAGCTTGCGGTTTGCGCTGTCTCAGCAAATGAACAAATCTGGCGGCATCTGACAAGCCTTGCTGGATCAGGGCAAACTTTTTGGCAACGGTTTCGCCACACCGAGCCCCCTCCCCCATGCCCCGCGACATGATCCATCCAGTCCAGCCATCAGGAGTCGCAACGATGATTTCACAAAAGTCCCACCGCGTGTCTCACGCTCGCCGCGTTCACCAGCCCTGCCATCCGCCAGTAGCCCGTTCCGGCAAGGTAGGGCACCTGGGTACTTTGGTTGGTTTGTTGGCCAGCCTTGGTTTGGCCGGTTTAGCTGGTCTGCCGGCTGGCGCGGTTGATCCAACCAGCCCTACCGGTACTGACAACACCCAAGACCGCAGCTTGACCATTTGGGCCAAAGATTCTGTCACAGTGGCCCTTGACCCAACTGATCCGCAAACCTCCTTCCAGCCTGACCCGAAGGGTGACGCGCTGCAGGCGGCCGGTGAAACCCATAAGTTCAAGATCACCAAAATCACGTTGACTGGCAGTCAAACTTTAGCGACTGTTGATCCGAGCAGACCTGCCACTTTCACTGCTGGGGCTGTTGCCTATGTGTCTACTGACTTGTCCACCCCCGACAATAAGGCGGTTATCAACTTTTCAAACCCGGTTGCTCTAACCGATGGCAGCGGTCATGTCAAAGTGACTGCTGGTGAAGTATCAGATGATGATGGCGCAACCTTTGGACCGGACACCACCAACCCATTGGACGTGTTCATTGATACGGTGGGAACCGACAAAACCAGTGATGGCATGTACATTGTTGAAGAGTTTGAGGGTGCCAATCTGAAGCCGTGGGCAGCCGTCATTGAAATCCCCACCTACACATCTAGCCAGCTGGATACATTGACCACCCCCGCACCGGGCACCATCAACTACGACATTGCGCTGTACGCCAAAGTAAAAACTGCCATTACGCCTTCTTTCAACTCTTATGTTGACATTCTCGATAAACCAGCTTCAGCTAGCGGTGCCACTTTGGTGGTGGGGCGCGGTACGGGCGCTGGTGCTGACCCAGACACCTGGGAAACTATTGGCATTACCAAAGGTTCTACCCACACCTTTACCGCTTCATTTATCATTAATGGCTACAATCGTCCCGCCAATACTGGTGGCGTGTTTATAGGGTTGTCTGATTTTGAAATGGATCCAAACTGCACCATCACAACGCGACGGGAAGGGCAAAACCGTGCTCCATATGTTGTGGTTAATAGCTCATGCGTGGTTGCTAACAAAGAGCTTACAACCAACGATAACATTGAATTTGGCGTGCTGATCCGTAACCTTGATGACCCGACCTTGACGCAATATTTTGCCTTGTACAACCAGGCTAAAAGCGCCATTGGGCAGAACGGTTCATGCGGTGGCAGCCAACTTGTAGCCCCCGGGAACGTGTATGGCTTTTGTCGAATTGCTAACTCCAGTAAAGGCGGTGTGATCAGTCAAGGCAGCTACATGCAGTTCGGCATACCAAGCGAAGCGATTGGGCCAACCAACCCAAACACCGGGCAGTCCAGTATCTATGAAGCGGTTGCCTTAGCTTTGGGGGCCACCACTATGACATCAGCCGTCGGCAGCCCAGCAATCACAAATGCTGGCGACTTGCGAACGCTGGCTGGTGTGGATATTTCTGCAATGAACACAAACCATTACAGCTCTGCCGAAGAAATTTTTGGTTTGACCTCTAACTTGCAAATTGAAATTACCTTCTCACAGCGCAGTCGCGTCACCGGCAGCGCTTTCACAGCGGGCAACACCAGCACAGTCAATGTCAAACCTTTCCTCTACGGTGCAACCAATGGCTATGCCACATCGGCCACCGTTGCTGAGGACGATATTTTCTCCTGGGAACCAACCGTCAACCCACCCACCGCCAGCGACACGGCAGCCTACATTGGTAAACACTTCACTAAGCGTGTTGGCCAGTATGGCTAT
>JAIRPS010000102.1 GCA_031256885.1 Bifidobacteriaceae bacterium
CCCCCCCCCCCCAGGGTGCCCGAAACCGCAAGTGTCTAGGCAACTCACATCCTCAGGGCACCCCAGTTCCCCTTGGGTGCCCGAAACCGCAAGCACCTCGGCACCCACGGGTACCCCAACTCCTCTGGGCACATCCCATCCCGGGGTGCTTGCGGGCGGATCGATCATTCAGCGCGAGGTTTGTTTCATAAAACAGGGTTAAAAGGAAACAATCCTCGCGCTGAATCACGTTGGCGCCCCGCAGGCACTCCTAAACACGCCTCCACCCACCTGCTCGCCGCGACTTGGTCTCGGTGCTACCCCGCAGGCACCCCCCAAACACCGCCAACACATCAGCAAGCGTGTGCCCGGAACTCGTTGCCACCCCGCCGGCACGCCTAAACACCTCCAGCACATCTGCGAGCGTGTGCCGGTGCTCGTTGGCACCCCGCTAGCCCCGAAACACTGCGCAGGCGCGCGTGCTGAACCCCAGCAGGCACGCCCAAGCACCCCTTCTAAACACCAGTGACATAACAACAGCTCGTTGCTGCCCTCACCGGCACCCTCCCCAAGCCCCCTCAACACCCAGGGTAAGCAAACAAAGCAGATCGCGGCACTCCGGCACCCTCCCCAAGCCCCCTCAACACCCAGGTGACACACACCATCAATCGCGCAGCGCTTGGAACTGGGCAAACCCTGTTACTCAACCGTGTTGATAACGCATTTTGGCAGGTTACCCCCCCCCCCCTCCCCCCGGGACTTGTTGGTTTGACCACAGCTTTGACAGTGCTGATTGGGTGTGTCATACTGGCTATGACAGGGCTGTCAGAGAGAAAGGATCTAGTATGACTACTCGCCCACAGGGCCGCCTGCGCAAAACAGTTTGCGCTGCGGTGGCCACCACTATGGCTGTTGCCATGGGTAGCTGGACGGCGCTTGCGCCAGCCCAGGCTGCCGGACCATTGGTAACTGACCCATTGCAATATGTTCACACGTTGGCTGGAACACAAGGTTCCACCAACAACTTCCCCGGCCCGACCATGCCTTTTGGTATGGTCCAGTTCTCGCCGTCTTCGGTCAGCGGCAATGCTAAGAGCACCACCCAACCCGGTGGCTCTGGCTACAAATACAACCACCAGCAGTACTTTGGCATTGGCATGACCTTTGCTTCGCAGGGCTGCGGTATGGGCGGTGACTTCCCAATCATGCCCACCACCTATGACAACCTGACTGCTTCTAACAATGACACCAATGCGTTGTACCGTCAAAAACTGACCTTTGACAAGAACACTGAGGTTGGTCAGGCTGGCTATTACAAGGTTGAAGCACTTGATACCAGCGTGATGAACGGCAACATGGGTGGCGGTGCACGCATCACCACCGAACTGACGGCCACCACCCGTGGCGGTATTGCTAAGTTCACTTTCCCGGCTGGTTCAACCACCCCCAAGGTGATCTTGCGGCCGAATGCTACGGCTTGGTCAACTTCTTCATTCAACTCGGAAGTGCATGTTGATCCGGTTACTGGCCTGATCACCGCACGTGCCCTGGTTGGTAACTTCTGCCGTAAAGGTGAACAGCATGAGATGTATTACGCCCTGCGTTTTGATACACCTTTTGCTGAGTTTGGTACCTGGCAAAACAATAGCGCGCCGCGTCCCGGCGAGCCCGATGCCGCATCCGCCAGCAACGTGCAAACTGGCGCCTACCTGACTTGGCCAGATGGCACCGAGTTGATCACTGCCCGCGCAGCCTTGTCTTATACCTCGATTGAGAATGCGGTTCTCAACCTGAATGCCGAGTTGCCCAGCAATGTCAGTTTCGATGACGTTCGCGCAGCTAATGAGGCAGCCTGGCGCACCGCTCTTGGTAAAGTCAAAGTTTCAGAACCAGTGGCCGGTCAAAGCGACGCTAACTTGCGCACTTTCTATTCGGCGCTGTATCACTCAGCCACTCACCCCGCCACCTTTAACGATGTCAATGGTGAGTACATTGGTTTTGAGAGCACCCCGCAAATTCACAATGTGTCTGAGCATCCTGGTGCAAACGGACGCACGCGCGTGCAGTATTCAATGATTTCTGACTGGGATACTTACCGTTGCCTCACCCCATTCCAAGCTGCACTCTGGCCAGATGTTGCGTCTGACCAGGCGCAATCCTTGGTGAATGCGGCCGAGCAGATGGGCAGTTTCCCGAACTGGACAGTTGCCAACACATCAACCACCCAGATGAATGGCGATGACGTTGCTCCCCTGCTGGCTTTCACTCACCAGTTTGGTGCGCGCGATTGGGATATGGCTAAAGGCCTGGAAATCATGCTTGACAATACGATTGGTGAGAAGGCCGGCAAGTTTACCGGCGGCACCAATGTTGGCCGAGGCTTCCCCACCACCACCGGCACTAATGGTGGCGTGACGGTTCCGGCACCAGCACCTGGGTATGCTTTGAATACGCAGTGGCATGTGGCGGAGCGTCCCGGCGGCGACTACTACAACGAGTACCATTATGCGCCGCAGCTCAAGCCTTTCCAGGCTGACCACATGGTCACCGGCGGTTCATATACCCTCGAATATGCAATTGATGATTTCTCGATCGCTGAGATGGCTAAAGCCCTTGGCCAGCAAGATGTTGCTGATCAGTTCTATGAGCGGGCTAACTGGTGGCAGAACCTTTGGAACCCCAGTGGTAATGCTTTGATGCCACGTGATGTCAACGGTCGTTACCCGGAAACCAGCCCACTGCTGCAGTATGTTGAAAGTTTCGGTTACCGTGGCAACTCGTTTGAGCCCGGCGTAGGCCAGCAAGGTTGGGAAGAAGGCAATGGCGAGCAGTACATGTGGATGGTGCCGCATAACATTGCTGGTCTGATTGACGCACTGGGTGGCGAAGCTTCGGCTTTGAACCGCTTGGAAACTTTCTTCTCACGCGGCATGGGTAATGGTGCCAGCGGCAACAACCCGTGGATGAACCTGGACAACGAGCCGAACTTCGGTGTGCCTTGGGTGTTCAACTATCTTGGCCGGCCAGACCGCACTTCTGAGGCGGTTGACACCTCCATGCTCACCCAGTTTGGTTACGCCCCGGCAGGCGCTGAACCGGGTAATGATGACCTCGGCGCTTTGGCTAACTGGTTTGTTTGGTCAGCTTTGGGCATGTATCCGGAAACCTCCGGCGGCCACATGGTTACTTTCAATACACCATTGTTTGATAAGACCGAGGTCACACTGGGTAACGGTGTCAAACTGACCATCAACGCGGAAGGTGCCCAAGCTGGGCGCTCCACCACCGACCACCGGTACATTACCGGCATGCAAATCAATGGTCAGTCCACCACCAAGTCTTGGCTTGATTGGCAAACCTTGACCACTGATACCACGATTGATATGACCATTGATTCCACTCCCGGCACTTGGGGCACTGGTATTGATGATCGTCCACCTTCCTGGCGCAATGGTGATCGCCCAGCTTCGTTGAATGTTAACACCACCAACGAAACCACCTTTGGTGCGGTTACTCTGCGCCCCGGTCGCTCAACTCAAGCGCGGGTTGATGTGCAGCGGATCGGCTCACCAGCCGACACCTACGAGGTGACCGCTACATCCACCACACCTGGCCTGTCTGTGAGTGGCGTTGGCGAGCGCCAATTCAGCGCCACTGGTCGCGGCAGCACTGTGATCAATTTGACAGCTGATCCTGACCTGCTATCCGGTTATTACACCATTGATGTGACCGTTACTACCGGTGGGCAGTCCTCAACTGAGCAAGCGATTGTGCGGGTTGTCAAACCAGGCAGTATTGAAGCGATGCGCACAATCACTGGCACATCAACAGCCGACGCTCTCAAGGGCAGCTTTGATGGTGGCAGCGGTTGTACTTGGCAAACCGGTGTTTGCACCGGCACCACCAACCAGGGCACCAACATGGGGCCGAACTTCAGCACCAACACCTACGACCGTGCCGAGCTTGCTGAGGTTGGCTTGACCCCCGGCAAGTTCAATACCGTACAAGCTGGTGGACAGGAGCTGACCTTCCAGTGGCCTACCGCGCCAATCGGTTACGCCGAGGCTTATCAGCCCACCACCTTGCTTGATGACATCACGCTGGACCGGCCCGCCTCGGTTTTCTCCGCCATCGGCGCTTCTTATGCGTTGAACGGCCAAACTGCGAACGCCACCTTGGTGGTTAGCGATGGCCAAACGACCAAAGAAATCCGCAACGTGCCAATTGGCCTTTCCAACTGGGTTACACCATCAACCAACGGCGATGCTACGGATGGCACTTTGGCGCCAACCCGTGGCGATTCCAAGGTAGCTTGGATGCCACACCGCCTGGCGGTGGAGTGGGCTCCGACCACTATCACAGCAGGTTTGCCGGGTGCTGGCGCTTATTTGTGGGCATCCCAGCCGTATGTCGCTGAACCGGGTTGGAAGGTTGTTGGTGTGCGGTTCTTTGCTGGCACCAGCGCCACCTCCACCAACTGGAACAACACCCGCATTTTCGCTTTTGCTGGCGATAAGCCGGAAATCTCGCTGTCCAGCCATTTGGTTGATGCAGGCGACGATATTGCGGTGACCGCCTCCGGTTTGGCAGCTAACGAAGCTGTCACCATCACCATTGACACGGTGCCGCCCACCACTACGGTGCTGCACACCGATGCGCTTGGTGAACTGTTTGATACTGTGCGGGTTTCCCGCGCCACCCAGGTTGGCGGTGCGGTTTCCGTTCACTTCCAAGCGTTGTCTGCGCCGGGTCAGTTGGATGATCAAACTGTGGTGATTAACTCTCGGCACACCTATCAGCCAACTGCCACTGTGCAAGCTGATGCAGTGGCTGGGCAAAGTGTGGCTTTTGAAGCGGCTGGCTTTGAGCCGGGCGAAACGGTGACTGCCACATTGGATAGTGCGAGCGTTAGCGTTCAAGCTGACTCAGCTGGCACTGCTTCCGGTCAGGTGCCCGCTCCAAGTGACGGCGGCGACTACACGCTGACAATCAGTGGTGTTGACTCATTGGCAACAGTCAGCGTCGCAGTGACGGTGGCTAACGCCCCCGCACCACCGGTTGAAACTGTGGTTGTGCCTGGCCCAACCACCACGGTTGCGGTGCCTGGCCCGACTACCACTGTTGAGGTACCTGGCCCCACTACAACGGTTGCGGTACCTGGACCAACTGTTACCGAGCCTGGTGCTACTGTCACCGCGCCCGGCCCGCAGCTGACCGCTCAGGCAGAGAAAACTTTGCCAATCATCTCAATGTCGGCTAGTAAACTCCAAGCCGTCTGGGGTGCTCCGGTCACGGTTACCGCAAGTGTTGGTAAAGAAACTGGTCAAGCCCAGTTCTACGATGGCACCACGGTGCTGGGCACCGCTAACCTGGTGGCCGGTACAGCGTCAATCACTCTGAGCAAACTTTCGGTGGGGGCGCACGCCATCACCGCCCGTTTCCTCGGTAACAGCAATGCGCACGCGGTGAATTCTTCCGCCAAGCTGATCAATGTGTTCAAGGCAGCGCCAACCAAGATTTCGGTTAGCGGCAAAGCTTTCACCGCTGGTGCTAAGCCCAAGCTGACTGTCAAGGTGGGCAAGCTGAACAATGGTCAGGCTGCCCAAGGCAAGGTGCGCATTTATGTGGCAGGCAAGGCTGTCAAAACTGTGACCGCCAAGTCAACCATCAGCGTTAAACTGCCCAAGGCATATTCCAAGACCATCAAGGTCAAGGCCACCTTCCTGCCTAAGGATAAAACCCATGTGAGCAGCAAGACAACCAAGACCGTCAAGGTCAAGGCGAAGTAGTCACCATGTGATGGGCTGCCAGCTGAAACGGTAACGCGCCAGCGCTGCTTACCGAATATCAGTTCGCTACCCACCACATAATCCACTGTTCAACAGGCCGGTGGGCGCTAACCCGCCCACCGGCCTGTCACCTCCCTTTCCCTGACTGACAACATTTTCATTTCACTGCGAAAAACCATTCGGCAGGTCTGATGACCCAATGTTGGCCTCTCATCCTCGCCGCATCTAGACCCTGACATTTACTTTGATCATTCAAAGGAGCATTTTTCTAATGACACATAACCAATTTGCTAGTCCGGGGCGTTGTTTTGCCGCTGGCCTAGCCACTGTTGCGCTGGTCGCAGCTGGCTTGATAGCCACCGCCCCAGCCGAGGCGGCACCGCCCGCCCTGATCACTAACCCAGTCCAGTATGTCCAGGTTTTTGGCGGTACTGGTAATGGCGGCGGCGAAGTTGGTGACATCAACGACTTCCCCGGCCCAGCCATGCCTTTTGGCATGGTTCAGTTTTCTCCTGATAGCAACGGCACAGCGGCTAACGTCACCCAAGGCACTTGGAGCAGTAACCGCAATGGTGCCGGCTATCACTGGCCTGACCGCAGCACGCGCGGCTTTTCAATGACACATGCTTCGCAGGGCTGTTCGCTTTATGGCGATATTCCGATTATCCCGTCAACCTGGTCAAACTTGACCGGCACGGGTAACAATGGGCCATGGTCACAGCGGCTGGCTTATAGTAAACCAGCCACCCCCAATGAACCGGGGGCTGACGAGTATGCCGAGGTTGGTTATTACCGCCTTGACGGTACTGACGCGAACGGCGCGGTGATTCGTTCCGAACTGGGTGCCACCACCCGCGCCGCTACTGCCACTTTCACCTACCCGGAAGGTACCACCCCGCAGGTTTTCTTGAAACCGTCACAGCACAACAACTCAAACGGTTACGCCTCGGCTTTAGAAGTTGACCTGGGTAGCAACATTGTTTATGCCCGGGCTACTTCCGGTAGTTTCTGCGGCAAAGGCAACCGTTACACGGTGTATTACGCCTTGGCATTTGATCAAGCCTGGAGCGGTTTTGGTACTTGGCAAAATGGTGCCGCGGTAGCTGACCGCACCTCAGTAGCGCACAACACATCCCAGGATCTGGGCGGCTATTTCAGTTTCACCCCTGCGGCCACTGGCCCAACTGTGGTGCGCGCCCGGATGGCAATTTCTTATGTCTCCTATGAGGGTGCTTTAGCTAACCTGACTGCCGAAATTCCTACTTTGGATGCCAGCACACTGGACACAGTGCGCGCTAATAGCCGCGCCACCTGGAACAGTTATTTGTCAAAGATTGAAGCTAGCGAACCGCTCGCCACTGGTCAGTGGCCTGCCGATGACCCAACGCGCGATCTGAAAACTTTCTACACCGCGTTCTACCATTCAATTACTCACCCTTCAACTTTCTCTGATGTTGACGGCAAGTACATTGGTTTTGAGGGGGCCGCTGAGGGCGGGCCGGTGATTCATAACACTAATGAGAAACCAGCCCCGGGCGGGCGGCAACGAATCCAGTATTCGTCTTTCTCAGATTGGGACACCTACCGTTGCCAAGCTGCCCTGGTTGCCGCTTTTTGGCCAGACATTGCCTCTGACCAGGTGCAATCCTTGGTCAATGCGGCTGAACAGATGGGTTCCTATCCGCAATGGACGGTGGCTAACTCCTCAACTAACCAGATGACTGGTGACAATATTCCGCCACTGATTGCTTCCACCTATGCAATGGGGGCGCGTGACTTTGACACCGCCACCGCTTTGCAATACATGGTTGATGCCGCGATTGGCCCGCATGCTGGTGAGTTCACCGGCGGTGCCAACACGGCTTTAGGTAACACTTTGCCAATGGTTGAGCGGCCTGGCGCCCAGTTGTATAACGAACGCCACTATGCGCCACAAGCTCGCTGGTATCAGGCTGACCACGCTATTACCGGTGCTTCTTACACTGAGGAATACGCTCTGGATGATTTTGCAATCAGCCAATACGCTGCCGCCTTGGGTGAGCAGCAAGTCGCTGACACGTTCTTTGAACGTTCCCATTGGTGGCAGAACCTGTTCAACCCAACCACCAATTACATTCAGCCGCGCGATCTGAACGGTAAGTTCCCGGAAACCAACCCAATGTTGCAGTACACGCCAGACACCACCAACCAATCATTGGCGGCGTTCGGTTGGACCCATCCGAACAAAAACCCGGACGGTTTTGGTCAGGTTGGTTTTGATGAAGGCAATGCTGAACAGTATTTGTGGTTTGTGCCGCATAACATTAGTGGCTTGATCACAGCGCTTGGCGGCCATGCGGCGGTTGAGGCTCGTCTGGCTTCTTTCTTCTCCAAGTTGAAGGTTGGTCCGCAGGTTGATGAACGCGGCGGACCGTACATGTTTGCTGGTAATGAACCAAACTTCAATGCACCGTGGATTTACAACTATCTTGGCGAACCGTCTAAGTCGCAAGAGGTGGTTGACCGGATTAGCCAAGGCATTTTTGGTTACGGTCCAACTGATGCGATTCCTGGTAATGATGATCTCGGTGCGCAGTCTTCACTGCTGGTTTGGGCTGGTATTGGCGCATACCCGGTTACTCCCGGCACTGATGTGATGGCTGTTAACACGCCAATGTTTGAGCAGCTTGTGATTCATCCGGCTGGCGGTAAAACTCTGACGATTAAAACTGCTAACGCCCAATCGCAGCGCGATGCCGCCAATGGCAAATATCGCTACATCACCGCCATGTTGGTCAATGACCAACCGACCACTAAGACTTATTTTGGCTGGTCAGAGCTGGCAGATGAGACTGTGATTGAGTACACAACAGCCAGTCAAGCAAACGATTGGGGTACTGGCGCTGCTGATGCACCGCCATCTTGGCGGGAAGGTGGGCAAGCGATTGTGGCAAACCTGCTGCCTGGCAGCAATGCTTACTTTGGTGTGATGGCTGCCACCCCCGGCGGTAGCGCAGCTGGTCGTCTTGATGTGCAACGCATCGAATCAACGGCTGCTGATTACACGGTCAGTGGCACAGTTAACTATCCTGGCATTACTCTTCGTCCGGTAAGCACCGGGCAGTTTGATGCCGTTGGACACAGCACCACCAATCTGGTTTGGGATATTGATCCGTTTGTGCCGGCTGATATTTATCAGGTCACCGCAAGCATCACCACCAGTGATGGCCAAGCCACGGTGAGCGGCAACATTCGGGTGAATGAGCCGTATTCTTTGGAGTCTTACCGAACGATTGTTGGCACCTCTTACTATGATGCGCCACGTGGCCGGTTTGATAACGCCACCGGTAGTGCCACCACGGTGTATTTGCGGGATTTGCTGGATTTGGCTGGTTTCACACCATTGTCTAGCCATGATTTGTCAATTGATGGTGTTGACTTGACTTTCCGCTGGCCAGGTGCTCCCCATCAGTATCCTGAAGCTGTCACTTTGGCTAGCCCCGCCCAGCAAATCAAACTGGACCGGCCTGCCCAAGCGTTTTCAATGATCGGCGCAGCTTCGCCATCGTCCGCCAGTAATGTGCCTAATGTGGTGGCAACCGTGATTGAAAGCAACGGCACCACCACTCGTTTCAAGACTTGGGATATTTCGGTAGGCGACTGGAAGGTGCCTTCAAGCACTGGTGATGCAGCAACCGGCAATCTTGATCCGGCTTACAACAACACCAAAGTGTTGTGGACGGCACGCAATGCTGTTCAGGCTGCTTCAAACACCAGCCCAATCACTTTAGCTAACCCGTTCCCGGACAATTTGACACACACGGCGGCTCCTGGCCCTTATATTTGGGCAACTAAACCGTATAAGGCGGAAGCTGGCTGGAAAGTTATTTCCGTCACATTGCCAGCGGTACCACGCAGTGGCACTTTGCCAAATCCGCGTTATTTTGCAATCGCTCAAGATTCGCCAACCATTGGCAGCTCAGCCACCACTGCGCCGGCCGGTGGCGCTGTGGCCGTGCGAGCCACCGGTTTTGCGGCAAATGAGCCGGTAACTTTGACGCTGAACACTACGCCTGCTTCCACAATGGTGGCTACTGCTGATTGGCAAGGTGAAGTTACCGCCGCTGTTCATGTGCCGCGTGCCGCTGCTTTAGGCGATTATGTAATAACCGTCAGCGGTGCTTCTGTGGCCGAACCGTTAACCACCAATGTGGCTGTCAATTCGGTTGCCACCTACAATCCGGTGTTGACTGTTCAGGCTGATTCCACGGTTGGTGAGGGTATTTCCTTCAATGGCAGCGGTTTTGAACCTGGCGAGCAGGTAACAGTGACTATTGGTGATTCTTCGGTGACGGTTGTGGCTAATGCGGCCGGCGCTATTAGCGGCGTTGTGCCAGCTCCAAGCATCCCTGGCGATTACCCGGTAACCGCTGAAGGCGAGTTGTCTGGCAGCCCGGCTAGCACTGCACCAATCCCCGTGGCGCCCGCCCCTGAACCGCCCACGGTCACGGTTACCGTGCCTGGTCCGACAGTGCAAGGCCCAACCGTGGAGGTGCCCGGTCCGACTGTGACTGCGCCCGCTGCAACCGTGGAGGTGCCCGGTCCGACTGTAACTGAACCTGGTGCAACCGTCACCGTGCCGGGCGGAACTTCATCAATTGGCCCAAGTCTTGGTGCGCAATCCACCAAGACTTTGCCGGTTATCAATTTCGCTTTACCGAAAGCCACTGTCGCTTGGGGTTCGGTTGTGAGCATCACGGCTGCGGTGGGTCAAGAAACCGGCCAAGCCGACTTCTATGACGGCACTCGCCTGCTTGGCAGCGCCCCCCTGGTGGGCGGTCAAGCAACTTTCCGCACCACCAGTTTGCCGGTGGGGGCGCATGCCCTTTCGGCTCGCTTTGCTGGCAACGAGCGGGCGCATGCTGTCACTTCCTCGGCCAGGCTTTTGACTGTGGTCAAAGCAACACCGGCCAAGGTAACTGTCAGTGCTAAGGCTTTTGCTGCTGGCACTCGTCCAAAGATCAGCCTGACGGTGGCCAAATTGTCCAATGGGCAAGCGGCTCGCGGCAAGGTAGCAATCACGGTTGGCGGCAAAACTGTCAAAACAGTCAAGCTGCCGTCAAGCGGCAAGGTCAGTCTGCGCCTACCCAAGGCATACGCCAAGACCATCAAAGTTAAGGCAAAGTACCAACCAACTGATAAGAGTCATGTGGCCGCTAAAGCGTCAAAGACTTACAAAGTCAAGGTGAAGTAACAATTTTGGGGCAGCAATGCCCCTGACACACTGCATCACGGCCCTACCCGGCTCACCACTTCCCCGGGTAGGGCCGTGATCAGATCGGCTAGCCAAGACCGCACAGCAGCCCAACCGGGTTTCGGCCAAGGACC
>JAIRPS010000107.1 GCA_031256885.1 Bifidobacteriaceae bacterium
TCAGCTGGTTGACACACGCACCTATCGCAGTATTCCCGGGCGCGTTGCCAGCAGCGGCGCTGATTTTGTGGAAGCCCAGCCAGGCTGCTTGCCCAGGATCATCGCTTACCTCCGTGAAGAAGTCAACGTGCCAATTGTCGCCGGTGGTTTGATTTTTGATCGCGCCGACATCAATGCTGCGCTTGATTCCGGTGCAGCCGCCGTGGCCACCTCAAACGCCAGCTTCTGGGGCTGAGAATGCACAGACAAAGCCAAATCGGGCTGAAGCAGCAAAGCCACCAGCCCAACAGGGCTGAGGAAGCACACACAGCAGCCTTCAGCGCTTGAACCAGTGAACAATGCGACATGTTTGGACCTAACCTGGTCCAAACAGCAGTAGAGCCCGGTTGCGGTCCTGCCAACTTCGCCCCAAAGACAGGATCGCAACCGAGCAACTACATCATGTAAAACGGGTCACATAGCAACTTCCTTCCGCTGTAAGCCCAATCTGCGCAACTTTTTTTTGAAAAATTTTTGGCACCCGCTTTGACCTGCGCTTTCTCCTTGGAGCGAGCCAAAAATTTTTTTTCTACCCAGCTAATGTGCCGTCCTTGCCCTGCATGAGGCAGGCTCAGGGGTCTAGACTTGGGCGGTCAGATCCGCCATCGACAACGGAGCACTGCTTGTTGACTGCGACCGGCCCAGGTGCTGTGATAATCCTCGCCGCAGGTGAGGGGACCCGGATGCGTTCAGCCATAGCCAAACCGTTGCACCGCTTAGCCGGACGCAGCTTGTTAGGCCATGTCATGGCGGCAGCTAGCGCACTGCAACCGCAGCGTTTGGTGGTGGTTGTGCGGCATCAGGCGGCGGCTGTGGCGGAGCATGCCCGCAGCCTTTACCCCGGCGTGCTGATCGCTTACCAAGATGAAATCCCGGGCACTGGCCGCGCTGTCCAATGCGCTTTGGCCGCTTTAGCAGCCGACCAACCAACCGGCGGTGGCAGCATTGTTGTGCTACCTGGCGACTGTCCCCTGATTACCGCCGATGTTTTGCAACAGTTGTTGGCAGCGCACCAATCGGCTGCCGTCACCGTTTTGACTGCCACAGTGGCTGACCCAACTGGTTATGGGCGGATTGTCCGTGATCCGCAAACCGGTCAACTGGTGCGCATTGTTGAGCAACGCGACGCCACCATAGATGTTTTGGCAATCAATGAGATCAACTCTTCGGTTTACGCCTTTGCCGCCCAAACTTTGACTGAACACCTCGGGCAGCTTGACCAAAACAATGATCAAGGCGAGGTGCTGCTCACTGATGTGATTGGGCAGGCCCGGCAAGTCGGCGCGCTCTGCCAAGCCTTGACTACGGCTGATCCGCTGCTGATTGAAGGGGTTAATGATCGGGTGCAGTTAGCCCGTTTGGGGGCCGAGTTGAACCGGCGGATTGTCACTGCCGCCATGCGCAACGGGGTTAGCGTGGTGGACCCGGCAACCACTTGGATAGATGCCACGGTGACAATTGCTGAAGATGTGATTATCAAACCAGGCACCTGTTTGGAAGGCAATACCCGCATTGACCGGGAGGCAATCATTGGCCCTGACACTACTTTGCGTGACTGCCAGGTGGGTCAAGCGGCAGTGGTTGAACGGGTTCATGGTGTGCAATCGCAAATTGGGGCGGCTGCCACAGTTGGGCCTTGGACGCATTTACGCCCTGGCACGGTTTTGGGTCGCGGCGCCAAAGCCGGTTCATTTGTTGAAATCAAAGCCTCACAAGTTGGTGAGGGCGCTAAAGTACCTCACTTGTCCTATGTTGGTGATGCCACGATTGGTGAGGGTAGCAATATTGGGGCAGCCACAATTTTTGCCAATTACGACGGTCAGACCAAACAGCGCACTGTGGTTGGGCGGCAGGTCAGAATTGGCTCAGATACTGTGCTGGTAGCGCCTGTCAAAATCGGTGATGGCGCATACACTGGCGCAGGTGCGGTGGTGCGCCGCGATGTGCCACCTGGCGCATTGGCCGTGTCTGATGCGCATCAACGCAACATTGATCATTGGGCACAGCGCCGCCGCCCCAACAGCGCCGCCGCCCAAGCCGCCAACTTAGCTGCTTGCATTCCCTCGCAAAAATCCCCCGCCGAGTTTCCCCCTGCGTCTGGACGGCCCGAGCCGTCAGACAATGCCACCGATCCTGCGACCAGCGGGGACACGCCCACCCAACAGAAAGGCATTTAGGCAACGTGAGCAGCGGAATCATTTCCACGGACAATGAGAAAAGGCTTGTTTTGGTTTCGGGGCGGGGTCATCCCGATCTCGCCCAAGCAGTCGCTGATCATCTCAACTGCGAACTCATCCCCACCACCGCCTACGACTTTGCCAATGGCGAAATCTATGTGCAGTTTGGCGAGTCAGTACGCGGCGCTTTCGCGTTTTGCTTACAGTCGCATACTGAACCAATCAACCAGTGGATCATGGAACAGTTGATCATGATCGACGCTTTGAAACGCGCCTCCGCCCGAACCATCACAGTTGTTGCGCCTTTTTACGGTTACGCCCGTCAAGACAAGAAGCACCGTGGCCGTGAACCGATTTCTGCCCGGCTGCTGGCCGATTTGTTCCGTTGCGCCGGCGCTGACCGGATCATGGCAGTTGACTTGCACACCGCCCAGATTCAGGGGTTTTTCAACGGCCCGGTTGATCACTTGTGGGCTTTACCGTTATTAGCCAACCACGTGCGCAGCCAGGTGGATCGCTCGCGTTTGACAATTGTTTCGCCCGATGCCGGTCGCGTCCGTTTGGCTGATCAATGGTCAGATCGCTTGGGCGCACCTTTGGCGATCATTCACAAGCGGCGTAACCCTGCCGTACCCAATGAGGTCAAAGTCCATGAACTGGTTGGTGAAGTGGAGGGCAGGACTTGTCTGATTGTTGATGACATGATTGACACGGCCAGCACCATTGTCAAAGCGGCTGATGCCCTGTTTGATAACGGCGCTGCTGATGTGATTGTGGCTGCCACCCATGGTGTTCTTTCACCACCAGCGGTTGAGCGTTTGGAAGCTTCGCGGATTAGCCAAGTGGTGGTCACTGACACCCTTCCCTTCAATGAAGACAAGCGTTTTAGCAAGCTCACAGTACTGTCAATTGCCCCGTTGATTGCGCGCGCTATCCGCGAAATTTTCGATGACGGTTCTGTCACTTCGCTGTTCGCTGACGGTATGTGAACTTGGCTACTTTGCCACCAAAACCCACCCGCATATACGGGGTAGGGTATAGACCGTAAGTTCTCTTGAGGTTCACTGGAGGCAGAATTGTCACTGCTCAATACCCCTGTACCGGATTTTTCGGCCAAGGCGGTTCGCCAAGGCCAGTTCATTGATGTCAGCTTGGCTGATCTCAAAGGACATTGGTCGGTGCTCTTCTTTTACCCTGGCGACTTTACTTTTGTATGCCCGACTGAACTGTTTGACCTGCACGAACAGTATGCCGAACTGAAGCGAATGAATGTTGAAGTGTATGCCGTTTCAACTGATTCGGTCTATGCTCATCAAGCTTGGGCTGACTCCACCCCGCTGATCGATGAGATTGAGTACCCGCTGGTCGCTGACCATGCTTGGACCATTGCTAAATCATTGGACGTGCTCGATGAAGCTACCGGCACCGCCCAACGCGCCACACTGATTGTCAACCCTGAAGGCATCATTAAAGCTGTTGAAATATCCGACGGCCCAGTTGCTCGTCGTGCTGAAGAACTGCTCCGCAAAGTCAAAGCAGCGCAGTTTGTGGCTGGCGGCATTGGCCGTTTAGCCAAAGCCTCCTGGGCGTTCGCTAACGCCACAGCCGCCGAACGTCAAGCTGCTGAAGCGATCCCGGCAGCCGATCCGTTGGTTCTACAGGAAGCTGGCCTTGGTGAGCGCGATATTTGCCCGCCAGAGTAGTTGCGCCAAGCTGGCTGGCTGGTTCAGCAGCCAGCCGCTTGGGCGATTGCCCAAAAATCATCAATCGACAAGGTTTCGGCGCGGGCAGTTGGGTCAATACCCGCCCGGCCTAAAACAGCCTCAGCTGCGCTGCTGCTGCCTGCCCAAGCGCTGAGCGCCGAACGGAGCATTTTCCGGCGCTGTGAGAACGCGGCATCAATAATGGTGAACACTGCGCCAGGGTTGCCGCG
>JAIRPS010000152.1 GCA_031256885.1 Bifidobacteriaceae bacterium
GTTCCGGTTTGCTGCCGCGAATTTGGAAAACTGTTTGATCACCTGAGCGGTGGCTTGCCGGTGCTCCGCCAACCTGCTGCAGGGCCGCGCCAAGCGCTGCAGCGCCATGGCGTGTCACCGTGAACTCGGCGGCATCCACCGCCTTGGGGCGGATGATTGGAGCTGGCCGCGCCTGTTCAAACTGCTGCGCCGCCTGGCGCGCTTGATCCACCAAACCAGCCAAGGCATAGCCCAAAGCGGGTAATCCTTCATGCGACACGGCTGAAACCAAATGAACCGGCCAACCGAAAGCTGCCAGATCAGCGCGGACTAGTTCAGCTAAATCACGGGCTTCCGGTACGTCAATCTTGTTTAGGACAATCAGCCTGGGCCGGTCAGCTAACGGCACGCAATCGCCAACTAGTTGCCAATCGCCAGCATACTGCGCCAGTTCAGATTCAATGGTTTGCAAATCCGACAGCGGGTCACGGCCACTTTCATAGGTCGCACAATCAAGCACATGCACCACCACGCTGGAACGCTCAATGTGCCGTAAAAAGTCCAGCCCAAGGCCGCGACCAGTGGCTGCGCCGGGAATCAAACCGGGCAAATAAGCCATGGTGAACTTTTTGGCGCCGGCCTGAACCACACCAAGGTTAGGTATCAAAGTTGTGAAAGGGTAGTCAGCGATTTTCGGGCGGGCGGCTGACATGGCCGCAATCAGCGATGATTTGCCAGCTGAGGGAAAGCCCACCAAAGCAACATCAGCCAGCAGTTTCAGCTCCACCACCAGATCATGACACTGCCCCAACTCGCCCAGTAAAGCAAAACCGGGAGCTTTGCGTTTCACCGAAGCCAAAGCGGCGTTACCCAAACCGCCACGGCCACCTTGAGCCGCCACAAAACGGCTGCCCGGGGAAACCAAATCAGCCAGCACATTGCCGTCAAGATCTTTGACAACCGTGCCAACCGGCACCGTTACAACCAAATCGGTTCCCGCCGCACCATCATGGTTAGCGCCCGAACCATCCTGACCGTTACTGGCCACTAAATGTGGGCCACGACGCAGCCCAAGCAGCGTGGTGACCTGCTTATCTACCTCAAAAAGGATTGATCCACCGTTACCACCATTACCGCCATCGGGACCACCCAATGGCTTGAACTTTTCACGGCGAACAGAAGCGCAACCACGCCCGCCTCGACCCGCCGCTAAATGCAGCGTTACCCGGTCGACAAAGTCGGCCACGCCAGCAGTTGGCTAGGCCTCGACCACGTCGACCACGCGCCGCCTGCCGCGCTGGCCAAACTTTACCGCGCCAGCGACCAAGGCAAACAGTGTGTCATCGCCGCCGCGGCCAACGCCGTTACCAGGATGAAAATGCGTGCCGCGTTGCCTGACGAGAATCTCGCCAGCCTTGACAACCTGCCCGCCATAACGTTTGACGCCTAACCGTTGCGGGTTGGAGTCACGTCCGTTGCGCGATGATGACGCGCCCTTCTTATGTGCCATTGGACCTAAACCCTCCCGTTACTTGATTGCCGTGACCTTGACACGGCTCAGTTCTTGGCGGTGTCCTTGATGCCGCCGGTAACCGGTCTTGTTCTTGTACTTGAAGACGCGGATTTTGGTGCCACGTTCTTCACCTAACACTTCAGCGGTGACTTTGACCTTCTCGAGATCACTGGCAGCCGTAGTGACCTTGTCCTGGTCAACTACCAAAACTGCCGGGAACTCAACACTCTGGCCAACTTTGGCGTCGAGGCGGTTGACCACCACAACATCGCCCACGGACACCTTCTCCTGGCGACCGGAAGCCTTAATGATCGCGTACACGACTGCTCTTTCTCTCGTCTTGCTGGCCTGGTGGCCCGATACGTGGCTCAACCACTTTACCGGCGTCACCAACAAGTCACGCCGACCGGCCAGCTTAGGCCAAAAATCGTCTCAGGTCAAGCTGACGGCTGAGCTTTCTTGACACTGGCGGTTTTGCGGGTTGTTGATCTGGTGCGGCGCACCGGGGTTGTCGGTGTGTCCGGCAAACTGGCAGCTTGGCTATCTGCTGGAGCTTCAGCCGGTTCAGCGACCGGCTGTGCCGGCGGTTTGGCCGCCTTGGCGGACTTTGCTGATTGCTTAGCCGCCTGTTTAGCCTGCTGCTTAGCCAGCTGTTTAGCAGCTTGTTTGGCTGATTGCTGAGTTGGCGGGGCGACCGGCTCAGGTGCAGCGGCAGCCTCAACCGGGGCGGCTGGTTGCGTTGGTGCGACTGGTTCGGCCAACTGTGAAGCAGTCGGTGCCACCAATGCGGCCACCATCACCGCCGACTTTGTTGAACGTCGTGACCGGCCAGATTTAGCCGGTCGCGCGGCTTGGCTGTCGAGGCTGGCGGTGGGTGTTGATTCGACCGGCGGGGCTGGTTCAACCAGCGCTGGCAGTTCAACAATCGGCGGGTCGGCTGCCGCATTTTGATTGGCCGATGGCGGTGGGCCAGCTGGTGCGCTGACCGAGCGACGCTGTTTAACAGTGGCAGCTGCCGCGATATTAGCCATTGTGTCTTTGGTTTCCTGGCTTGACTCTGGCAATACTGGCACTTCGATTTTGCTGCGCTTGGCTGCGCCCAAATCGCCTTTGGCGCGCCTGGCTTTTTTGCCAGCTTTGCGTGATTGCGCTGAATCTTCTGGGGTATCAAAACGCATGATCAGACCGCGACCGCCGCAGGCTTCACAACTGTTGCTGAATGATTCGAGCAAACCTTGGCCTACCCGTTTACGGGTCATTTGCACCAAACCAAGCGATGTCACTTCAGCTACTTGGTGGCGTGTACGGTCCCGCCCTAAACACTCAACTAAACGACGTAACACCAGGTCACGGTTGGCTCCGAGCACCATGTCAATGAAGTCGATCACAATGATTCCGCCAATGTCGCGCAACCGCAGTTGGCGGACAATCTCTTCAGCGGCCTCCAGATTGTTTTTGGTGACGGTTTCTTCGAGGGTGCCGCCGGTGCCGGTGAAGCGTCCGGTGTTAACATCAACCACTGTCATGGCTTCGGTTCGGTCAATCACCAAGGAACCACCTGAAGGCAGCCAAACTTTGCGGTCCATCGCTTTGGCGATCTGCTCATCAATCCGGTGGGCTGCAAAAATGTCGCCTTGGCCAGTCCAGAGCTCCATCCGTGCCATCAGGTCTGGCGCAACCTCACCAACATAACTCTTCAGTTGGCTCCAAGCATTTTCACCAGAAACTATCAGGCGTTTGAAGTCGTCATTGAACACATCACGCACCACCCGAATCGCCACATCCGGTTCACCCTTCAACAAACAAGGTGCTTGGGAGTTGGCAGCCTTAGCTTGAATCGCCGTCCACCGTTCAGTCAGCCGGGCAATATCCGCTGACAACTCCTCCTCTGAAGCTCCCTCCGCCGCTGTGCGCACAATCACCGCAAGATTATCGGGCACCGCCTTACGTAAAATCCGCTTGATCCGCTGGCGTTCAGCTTGCGGCAACTTACGCGAAATACCAGCCGCCCCACCGGCTGGAACCAACACCAAGTAGCGACCTGGCAAACTGATTTGACTGGTCAAACGCGCTCCCTTATGACCAATCGGATCCTTGATAACCTGCACCATCACCTGGTCACCGCTATTCAAAGCGGTTTCAATGCGCCGGGCATCACCAACCGTTGAACCCCAATTGACCTCGCCAGCGTAAAGCACCGCATTGCGCCCACGGCCAATGTCGACAAAAGCCGCTTCCATTGAAGGCAGCACATTTTGGACACGTCCCAAATAGACATTGCCAATCATTGAGGCCTGCGTTTCGCGGGAAACATAGTGCTCCACCAGCACATCGTCTTCTAACACGGCCACCTGGGTGCGTTCACCCCATTGCCGCACCACCATAGTGCGGCTAACCGACTCACGGCGCGCTAAAAACTCAGCTTCGGTGATCACCGTGCGCCGCCGGCCAGTTTCCCGGCCATCGCGGCGGCGCTGACGTTTGGCTTCCAAACGAGTTGAACCAGACACAG
>JAIRPS010000192.1 GCA_031256885.1 Bifidobacteriaceae bacterium
GGATTCGAACCTTCGACTTCTCGCTCCGGAGGCGAGCGCTCTATCCCCTGAGCTACGAGGGCTTGCACTTTGCACTGGCATGCTACCAGGTGCAACTCGCTACTGCCGCTTTGGCGCGGCTTGCGCCGCAAGAAAGTGGCAATGATCGCCGCAAGAAAGTGGCAATGATCGGGTTTTGACAGATTTTGGTTGCCTGGTTGTTGATCTTCCGGCGGGTTGGGTGATGCCCAAGTCACTTAGTCAGGTACACTCGCCTGCCGTGGTAGCAGTACAGGCAGTGCTTTTTGATCTTGACGGCGTGTTGACCCCAACAGCACTGATTCATCGCCAGGCTTGGCGTGTCACTTTTGAGGAGTATTTTGCCGGTCGCGGCATCCGTCCAATGTACTCCGAATGGGATTACTTGCGGCATCTCAACGGTAAGCCGCGCTACCAGGCGGTGCGTGATTTGCTGGCTTCCAGAGGTATCTGTTTACCGGAAACTGGGGAGGGTAATTCGGTGGCTGACCTGGCTGAACGCAAGAATGACGTGTTCAATCAGGCGCTTGATAATGGTGGTATCGCACCGTACCCTGATGCGGTTAGTTTGGTGCAAGCCTTGGCGGCTGCGCAGTTGCCGATGGCGGTGGTTTCGTCTTCTCGGAACGCTCAGCGGGTTTTGGCGGCATCGGGCTTGTTGAACTGTTTTACGGTGGTGGTTGATGGCGTGACTTGCGCTGAGCGTGGTTTGCCGGGTAAGCCGCATCCGGCTGCCTTTTTGCTGGCGGCTGAACAGTTGGGTTGTGCACCGGAAAAAACTGCTGTGGTGGAGGATGCTTTGGCGGGTGTCAAGGCGGCTTGTGCTGGGGGTTTTCAACCGGTTTTGGCGGTTGATCGGGCGAAAACTGGGGCTGAATTGTTGGAATCGAGCCGTGGCGTGGCACCGACTGATCTGCCAATCAATAATGCCGATTCGTTTTTGCAGCATGGCGCTACTGCCGTGTTGTCTGATCTCAGTAAGGCTGTGCCTTATTTGCTGGCAAGTAGTCAATCGTCGGTTATTTGGTTGGAAGCCCCCGCTTTGGCGGATTAGGTTGGCCGCTGCGTCGCCTGGCGGGCGGCACCGAGGCGTTGGGGTTGGCTGCGTCGCCGGTTTAGCGGGCTGTTTTGGCGGCTTGCTGGGGGCCGCGTGTCGGTAAGGTGATGCGCATGGTGCAGCCGGGGCCGGGATGGTCGGCTACGGTAATTTGGCCGTTGTGAAGTTCTACTGCCCAGCGGGCAATTGCTAAACCAAGGCCGGTGCTGGCGCTGGAGCGTGGCGCATCAGTTGAGGGGGCCACTCCGCGTTGGAAGCGTTCAAAGACTTGTTCACGAAACTGCGGCGGAATGCCGGGACCTTGGTCGGCCACTTCAATCATGGTGCGTTTGTTGCGGGTGTAACCGCTGATGGTGATGGTGCCAGCTTGTGGTGAATGGGCAATAGCGTTGGCAAGTAGGTTGGTGATGGCTTGTTCAAGCCGGGCCGGATCAGCGACGATTGTCAGGTTGGCTGGGTTGACTTCACAAACCAGTTTGAGTGCTTTGCCAGATGTTGATGAAACAAAAGCAACAGTTTCCAAACAGTTAGCAAAGAACTCATCAAGGTTGATCTTGGTTAGGTTCAAGCTGACTGCGCCAGCTTCGAGACGTGACAAATCCAACATTTCAGTCACCAGGTGACCCAAACGTTGTGTCTGTGCCAAAGCTAAACGCCAGGTTTCCTCCGAAGGTTCAGTAACGCCATCGGCCATGTTTTCTAGTTCAGCTTGCAATGCCGCAACTGGTGTACGCAACTCGTGTGAAACGTTAGCAATCATGTCGCGCCGCCGCCGGTCAGCGGCCGCCAAATCCTCAGCCATAATGTTGAAAGCCTCCGCCAGCTCGCCCACCTCGTCACGCGAAGTTGCGCGCACTCGGCGCGAATAATCGCCTTTGGCCATCGCTTTGGCGCAGGCCGTCATTTCCCGCAGCGGCGCAGTCATGCCATGAGCTAAAACCTGGGTGACCACCAAAGCACCCAACACCGCCAACGGCAAGGTTTTGGACGGTCCAAGCAGGTTATGAAAACCAATCCAAGCAATCACCACCGCTGCCGTCACCGCGCCAGCCACCAAAACGCCCAGCTTGATTTTGATGGAACCAAAAATGTCTAAAGGGCGCAAATCAGGCGTCGGCATGGCTTTAGTTTACGGATTGAGCTGGGGTAAGCGGTGTCAACGCGGTAGCGGTAGGCGTCGGCATGGCTTTAGTTTACGGATTGAGCTGGCCGCATATCATCTTCGTCCGGGCCGTCGGCGACCGGTTCAAAAGCGTAGCCAATACCGTGGACCGTGCGGATCAAATCAGCACCGAGTTTGCGGCGCACCGCCTTGACATGAGAGTCAACTGTCCGGGTCACCGAAGAGTCAGTCCAATCCCACACCTGTTCAAGCAGTGTTTCACGGCTCAGCACCTGGCGTGGCTTGCTGGCAAAATAGACCAGTAAATCAAACTCGGTGGGGGTCAGATGAATCGCTTGACCAAGCCGGCGGACGCGGCGCTGCTTCCGGTCAATCTCCACATCACCGAGCACCATCAAGCTGGCCGAGTCAGTGAAACGTTTACTCAAAACTTTGGCGCGTTCCACCCGGCGGAGTAAAGCTTTGATGCGGGCCACCAACTCGCGCATTGAAAACGGCTTAGTCATGTAATCATCCGCGCCCACCCCCAAACCAATCAGCTTGTCAATCTCATCATCGCGGGCGGTGAGCATCAGTACTGGCACTGGCCGTGCGGCTTGAATCCGTCGGCATACTTCCAAACCGTCAAGACCTGGCAACATCACATCAAGCACCACCAGGTCAGGTTGCGCAGTCGCTGCCCTGTCCAGCGCATCCAAGCCGTTGAAAACCACCTCCGACTTGGCACCTTCCGCTGTTAAACGTCGGGCGATGGCGGTAGCAATGGTTGGTTCATCTTCAACCACCAGGATGCGAACCCCGCCGAGGCTACCGGTAGCGCGTTGCACTGTCATGTGATACAGCCTGGCACATTTTTGCCGTGGCTGTTGTCTAAACGAGTCGTAAAAGTCGCCTGTTCGGGATTTTTGTTGAAACTGGCGCGGCGCCAAAGACGCTGCGGCTGAAAAGGCGGGTGGTGTTGCAGGCACAATGCGGCAAGGACCGGTAATCTTAGCGAGACAATGACAGTGGATCTTCTTTTAGTACTGCTGGGCTTACCCCTGACAGTTGGCACAGCCCTGTTTGTGGCAACTGAGTTTGCTCTGGTGGCGCTCGACCCGGCACAAGTGGCTGCTGGCACGCATTTGCCGCAGCGTACCGAGCAGCGCCTGGCTAAAGCGTTGCATTCGCTCACCACCCAACTTTTTGGCACGCAGGTGGGCATTACGCTGACCACCGTTCTACTTGGTTTTACCGCTCAAGGTGCTTTGGCCAGGTTGTGTAGTCGCTGGTTGACGCAGTTTTCCTGGCTTAGCGCGCCAGCTCGCGGCACCTTGGCTGGTTTGTTGGCGTTGCTGGTTGTGGTGGGTTTGTCAATGGTGGCTGGTGAGTTGGCTGCCAAAAATTTAGCGCTCACTAAACCGCTAGCTACCGCGCGGCTGGTGGTTCCGGCAGTCTTGACTTTCACCAAAGTGGCGGGTCCTTTTGTGGCGGTGTTACGCATTTCCGCTGGCTTGGTGTTACGCCTGTTTAAACGGAGTATGGCTGAAGAACTTTCCGGCGCACGCAACGCCGCTGAACTGTCTGCTTTGGTCCGTCACAGCGCTGCTCAAGGCACTTTGGACCGCGCTTTAGCGCAACGCCTGGCCGGTTCCTTGTCGCTGAGTGAACTGCGGGCAATTGATGCGATGACTGATCGCACCGCCGTGGTGGTGCTTGACCGTTCAGTCAGTGCCGCTGAAGTGGTGGCGAAGGCCCGCCAAACCGGGCATTCAACTTTCCCTGTGGTGGATGGTTCAAAAGATGAAGTGGTTGGTTTGGTGCGTTTGCGCCGCGCGGTTGCGGTGCCGTTTGAACGTCGCCGCGAAGTGCCAGTGACGGCTTTACTGGATGAGCCTTTACGGGTGCCGGAAACCGCATGGCTAGGGCCAGTACTGGTGGAGTTGCGCCGCTCTGGCGCGCCACTGGCTTTGGTGGTTGATGAGTACGGCGGCACTTCTGGGGTGCTGACATTGGAAGATGTGGTTGAAGAAATCATTGGTGAAGTTGCTGATGAGCATGACGCAGCCGCAGTTGGTGGGGTTAAACCAAATGGGCAAGGGGCTTGGACAGTGCCTGGCCGATGGCGTCCCGATGAACTCCTTGAAGCTTGCGCTATTCGCCTCCCCGAAGCTTCCGCCTACGAAACTTTGGGCGGTTTAGTGATGGCCAGATTAGAGCGTGTGCCGCAAGTTGGCGATGAAGTTGTGGTTGATTCGGTTGGTTTACGAGTTGTTGCAATGGCGGGACGGCGGGTCGACAAACTGTTGGTTTGGCCGCGCGATGACCTTGTCGGGGCTAACGAGGTGGATAAACCATGAGTCCTGCTTGGGCTTTAGCTTTGGCGGTTGCTTTGCTAGCGGCCAATGCCTATTTTGTGGGCGCTGAGTTTGCGGTGATTTCAGTGCGCCGCTCAACTATGCAGCCGTTGGCTGACAGCGGTTCTCGGCGAGCCCAAGTGGTGCTTGATGCTCAGGAACGGCTTTCTGATTTGTTGACTTGTGCGCAGCTTGGTATCACGGTTTGCTCAACCTCATTGGGGGCTTTGGCTGAACCAGCGATTGCTCGGCTGATTGATTCACCGCTTGAAACCTTTGGTTTGGGTCAGGCCGGCAGTCATGCTTTGGCTGGGGTGATCGCCCTAGTTTTAGTGGTCTATTTGCATGTCGTGATTGGTGAGATGGTGCCCAAAAACTTGGCGATTGCCGGGCCGGAACGCGCCGCCTTACTGCTCACCCCAACTTTGCTGCGGTTAACCCGGTTAGCAGGTCCGTTGATCAAAGTTTTGACAGTGGTGGCTAACTGGTTGGTCAGGTTGGTTGGTGTTGATCCTTGCCCCGAGGTGCAGGACACTTTCACGGCTGCCGAGGTTGCTTCAATCGTTGAACGTTCACAAGCTGAAGGCACTTTGGATGACCGCAGCTGCGTGTTGACTGGCGTTCTCGAATTTGCTGGTTTGACAGTTGGCCAAGCTGCCTTGGCGCGTGACCAATTGGTGTGCGTGCCGCAGGGCGTGAGTGCCGCTGAGTTTGAGCGGACGGTTGCGCAATCCGGTTTTTCACGCTACCCGGTGGTTGGCGCAGCCGCTGAACTGGTTGGCTACTTGCATGTCATGGATGTGTTGGGTGTGGCTGATGATCAACGCAACCGTCCCTTACCAAATGTTTTGATTCGGCCTTTACCGGTGGTTGGTGCCTCTGATTCGATTGACCATGCCCTGTCGGTGATGCGTTCCACCCGTTCGCACCTCTTGCGGGTTGACCAAGACAGTGCACTGTTTTTAGAAGACATCATTGAAACACTGGTCGGCGAGGTGCATGGCAGTTAGGCGTTGTTGCCAAACCATGCGAACCCGCTACTTTGATACAGATTGATAGACTTTGATACAGATTGATAGGAGATGGCAGTTGCCATGGTACGCAACCCGTTCACACCGACTTTCGGCATTCAACCGCTGGTACTCGCTGGACGCAGCTCAATCATCGATAGCCTGGCGCAGGCTTTTGAGCATGGGCCAGGAGACCCCAATTTATCGACACTGCTGGTTGGGCCGCGTGGCTGCGGAAAAACTGTTTTACTAGACCAGATTGCCAGCCAAGCCGAAGCCTTGGGCTGGCTGACGGCTCGGGTAACAGCAGAGCCAGGCATGCTCAACCAAATACTCGAACAGATCACCAGCCTAGGCAGCAGTTTCTTAGCACCCCCAACCAGGCGTCAGATAACCGGAATTTCAGTTTCCGGTATTGGCTTACAAACCCAACTGGTACCGCCAACGCCACCAAGTTGGCGCATGCAGATGACAAGGCTGCTAGAACAGTTAGATGCCCACAAAGTTGGTGTCTTGCTGTCCGTTGATGAGGTCAGCCCAAACCTCGATGAGATGATCAGCCTGGTAGTGGCCTACCAGCATTTTGTGCGTGAAAACCGCAAAGTCGCGTTGCTGATGGCTGGGCTGCCCGGTCGAGTGACGCAACTGCTCAACCATCAAACAGTCTCCTTCCTCAGACGGGCTTTCCGCCACGACTTGGGGGCTGTTTCGTTAGCGGAAGCTGAGCTAGCGATCAGACGGACAATCGAAAGCTCCGGTAGGCAAATACTGCCCGGTGCAGCCGCTGCGGCGGCAGCCATGTCAGGTGGTTATCCGTTCTTGATTCAGTTGGTTGGTTATCACACGTGGCGGCAACACTCAGCGACTGAGCCAATCACCGAGCAGGCTGTAACCAATGCGGGTCCCTTGGTGGAGGCTGACATGGAGACAATGGTTTTCCAAGCGACTTTGCATGAGTTGTCACCGAAGGATTTGGCTTTTGTGGTAGCTATGGCAGCAGAGAACGAGCCAGTCTCAACCAAGGTGATTGGTGAACGGCTGGCCGCCACTTCAGCCACGGTAGCCCAGTATCGTCGTCGGCTGATTGCCCGTGGTGTCATTCACGAGGCCGGGTTTGGCAAGGTGGCCTTTGAGCTGCCGCTGCTGCGCGACTATTTACGTCGCCACTATCCCAACTCTTGACTGATTTGGCTAGCCAACATTCAGGCAAAGACCGGGCAAGCCACACCCCCGTCTTCTAATCAGAAGCGCAGCACTCTTCCTTGGATGAGGACTGTCAAAGGTTCTCTACAAGGAAGGGTGTTGCTGTGGGTTAACGCTACCTGGATTTGTCTGCTGATGAGCGGTTGGTCGTTGAGAAGCTTGGCTCGCAGGGCGAGTTGATCCGGGTTATCAACCGGTAACTACGCACCTGTTTTTCAGTCTGACCAAAACCGAACCTACCCCGCACCCGTTCACCACCCAACCATAATCGAACCTACCCCGCACCCGTTCACCACCCAACCGAAATCGAACCTACCCCGCACCCGTTCACCACCCAACCATAATCGAACCT
>JAIRPS010000017.1 GCA_031256885.1 Bifidobacteriaceae bacterium
GCAGCTGAAAAGACTGCGCCAGGCAAGGCTGACCATCAAGGCCAATACCGCTAGCTTGGTCCCAATAGGACTGTGGCGCGCCAAGGTCCTCGACCTGGCCGGCCGGGCCAGCCAAGCTGATTTGCTGACTGCTCGGGTAGTGCCCACAAACACCGGGTAGCAGCCAATCGGCAGTGGGCACGCTGCCGCCAAATCCCAGGCTGGTCAAATCAGCTTGCGATAAGTCGAACAAAGCGGGCGCGTCAACCACCCGTACCGACGCATCGGGACCGGCTTGCGTTGAGGCTGTGAGCACAGGTAAAGCCGCCAGGAGCAGACAGCCAACCAGCACAGCACCTGCCGCCTTTTTGGAGGGCATACAGCAGTACTTTCGGGGGGATCAGCATCTGCAAAGCGGGGAAGTCAGCCCTCAACCGCCTCAGGTGAGCGGTCAGGTCTGGCTTTGACAGACAATTGGATTTTGGGGGTAAACCCTCAGCCAGCTTGCTACAAGTAATCACTGGCACGGGGGCATTGTGTGTAGTCTACCGCAAACCAAACCGTCAGCGCACCGCGTTTCGCTGGCCGCCTGGCAGCCAGACCGGTTGATCGGCTGCCAGGCAGCCAGCGCACAAGGCTGGCCAGCTTGAACTGCGGAGCCATGCTAGTTACGGTTTTGCCGCAACGGGCATGGCTGCTGAAGACTATTTAGCCTTTTTGGGTAATTGTGATGATAATTGGGGCAAGCGCAGTTGGTGAACTGGCATCCCAAAGATCAGGCACCAGGCGAACCTGCGCCACTCGGTCTTGGCCAGTGGTGTTGGCGCTGACAACGTGGAGCGACAGGGGCTCCCCATTGTGGCCATTGGCTTCATGCGTAATATTGGCATCTGGGTTGACTGTTAGCCAATCAATTTCGGGGCAAGTAGCCTGGCCTAAGGCAGCACAAACCCGGCCATCACCACCTAATACATGCGCCACCCACAGCTGCCCGGCACTCGGTGTTTGGGTGATAGTGAAATCCTTGATAGGAGTCGCGGTTTTCGCAACCGTCCAAGTGGTGGCGCTTGCCTTCAAAATGGCGGTTTTCTGTGTGACTTTGAAAGCAAGAACAGTAGGCCCACCTTGAACACGCACCCAGGCAATCCGTTGCTTACCATAGTTGGGCTGAACTGTGAAGGTGAAACTGTCATCAGACAGCGGAGTGATAGTCAGCCAGTCGGCTGCTTCATAACTGTCGCTGCCATCTGGTTTTGTATCAGTCACCACGGCGTCAACCTCAAACACTGGCAATACATCAGCCGTTACTGTAACCGACACATCGGTAATGCCAGTGTTTTCAACCGTTTGATTTGCCTCAGACAGCTTCCAAGTGTTGGCTTTTTGTTTGACCACAAACGTTTTGACAGCCGTGCCGCTAATCACTTCAACAGTGGTGTCGCGGGCAGCGCCAGTGTTTGGCTGAATCGACAGATCAAAAGTGCCGGAAGTGTCATTGCCTGAGCCAGGCTCAGCCGTTAGCCATGTGGCATTGGTGTTGACCTGCCAGCCCCGATCTGGGTGTGCGCCACTGAGCGTGACGGAAATAACTTGCCCCACATCAGTTGCCGCAAACGTGGTGGTGGAGGGGTTACTGGTCAGTTTCAGGTTGATGCCTTCTTGTTTAATGGTGAAAGTCCAAAAACATTCGCCCACCTGGTCATCATAACTATCAAGGCAAATACTGACATTAGCGCTGCGCGGAGCACCGAAGTTTTCACGAACACCAATGTTGAAGTAGTAGGTCACACCAGCCTGCCCACTAAAAATCCCGTCAAACAGCCAGGACACATTGTTTTCCACCTCAACATGCCAAGGTGCTGTGGCAGTAATCAGAGCTTGGACAAACGTGATGCCACCATAACTATCGACCCTTGGCACCGTGACCGCCGAATTGGAGATTGTGCCAACATGGCCACGCGCCGCCAGGTCGGTATGCGAGACTGCGGCTGGTTGCTGCGTCACTTTCAGGGTTGTTGAGCTGCCATTGTCACTGGTCACCGAAACATAGCCAATGCGCGGCTGCTGCGTTGGGTTGTAACGAGCCACCACATTGAAACTGGTTCTGCCTGCTAAAGCATCGCCCCACTCTTCGGTGACACGCAGCCAAGCGCCATTAGCCGGAGCCACTTCGGCATGCCAGGTGAGCTGATTAGTGTTAACGGTGATTGGCGTTGTCAAAGTGGCATCATTGTCTGGTGCCAACAAGGCTTCATCAGTTGACAGGCTAATCCACGAGTTGTCACCGTTACCTGCCTGGTAGACCCGCAAAGTGGTGCAAACAATTTGGCCAACCTTGAAATCAATCTGACCAATTCGCAGCTGGTCGTCTTCAGGAGCAACCGTGATCCGTGCGGTATTGCCGGTGGAGCCACTTGTTTTGTCAAGACTCAACCAGTTGCTGCCAGCGCTGATCACTGGTTCTGCCGTCCAAGTGGTCACATTGGTGGACACTATGACAGCCAAAGTGGTTGCAGTGCTTGACGGTGCCGGATTCCAGGCAGGTGGCTGGTCGGTGGTGCCGGACCAATTGGCGGAACGCAAGGTGACAGTCGGGGCTGCCTGCGTTACCGCAAACTCTTTTGTAACCTCACCAGCAGTAACAGTCACGTTAGCGGTGCGTGGTTGGGTGCTTTCATAGTTTGCGATGGCGGTCAAGCGCAAGCTGGTCTGTGAGGCAACAGTTGGTGTCAGCCATGCCTCATCAGATGCGGCGGACCAGGCAACGCTGGTGGTTCCAGCTTTAGCGGTGACGCGAACTGTTGTGGTTCCACCATTGACCGATGCGGCCCAAGTGTAGCGGGCATCATTGTTGATAGTGACCACAGGAGGGGTCGGATCATCAGGCAAAGCTAGAGTGCCGAGCGTTGGCACAGCCAAGAGCAAGGCAAGGCCTGTGCCGAGGGCTATTTTGGGGAATTTGGGGGACTTGCTAATTATGCGCATCCTACACTCCATTTCTCACGTAGCAGGTACGGGGGTAGCGCACAACAGGGGCAGCACACTTCAGCGACCACAACACCAACAACCCGGGGGAAGAGCAGGCTCAGGCGGGCGACGTTTGACAAGTTGAAGCCAATGTCGTGAATCAGGATTGAAATTTGGGGGCTGACTTGGGTTTTACTCCAAGCCAGCGATTACCATACCACGCCTCTGACGCTACCGGTACCCCTTTTTGACCTTCTTGTGGTTTGGTCATGTTGGTGGGGTGAGTTGGCGAACAATTGCGAAGGCTGTACCCCCGCCGGCGGTAATGCTGGTAACTGTTTGGTTAGGCAGTACTTGCACTGGGGTTGAGCGGTTTTGATAGGTGCCCTCACCGAGTTGGCCTTTGCTGTTGCTACCCCAAGCCCACAGACTGCCGTCAGCTTGCAGAGCGTAAACACTGGTGGCTGAAGTGGCTACCAGGCTGGTGACGTTTGACAGGCCGGCTACCTTGGCGGGTAGTGGCCGGTTCACTGTTGTGCCGTCGCCTAGTTGGCCGCTGCGGTTGCCACCCCATGCCCACAAGCTGCCGTCAGCTTGCAGAGCGTAAGTGCTTGCAGTACCACTTACCACACTGGTGACATTCGACAACCCAGCCACCTGGACGGGTATTGACCGGGTTTCCGTTGTGCCATCACCCAGTTGGCCATCAAAATTTTGACCCCAAGCCCATAAACTGCCGTCAGCTTTCAGGGCGTAATTGTAATCAAATATTTCGCTGGCGGTAATGCTGATTACATCGTCTAAACCAGGCACCTGAACCGGTGATGAAAGATTCCAGTCGACATGTTCGCTATTTGCGTACGTGTCACCCCACTGCCAGACCGTGCCATCGTTCTTCAAGGCGATAGCATGGGAAATGCTGCTGACAACTGTTCTGACATTCGACAAACCAGCTATCCGGGTGGGCGTTGGATTGCCGGTATGAGCGCTGCCTTG
>JAIRPS010000025.1 GCA_031256885.1 Bifidobacteriaceae bacterium
GGTGGCACCACGTGAGGTGTCTGGTCAAGCTCCTTTTGTTTTCACCAATACTTATGTCCCCACCACAACCGCTGTGTTGTTGGTAGCTGGTGTTAGCCCAGCAGTTGATTTAGCTGATCCGCTACTACAACTGTTTGCCAAGGTCAGCGATAGTTTAACCGTGCATCAAAACGGTACGGCAACACCCACTGGCAACACTGATACACCAGCAGATTTTGTTCAGCCAAGCCAACTTGAAGGTTGACAGTGATGCCCAAAGGTTCGGCTGTTTCAGCACAGTGGACCGCTCCTCTACCGCAAGCCCAGGTGCAACGCACACCACCGCTGCTTCCCCGCTCTGCCAACCAGTCAGGTGACGGCCAAACACCCCAATTAAGCTGGATGGTGCAGTTGCCAACTGGTCGGTCATGGCCAGTTACTGGCAACGGTTTGATTGGCCGGCACCCTTCAGCGGAAGATCCGACAGTGCAACTGATTGAGTTGCCAGACCCGGCAGCCCAGCTTTCCCGCAACCATCTTGCTTTCGGCCTGAATGACGCTGGTGTGCTCTGGGTAAAGGATCTTGGCTCCCGTAATGGCAGCCATCTGGTTGACGGGCGCTTACAAATCGCTTTGCCGCCACAACAGCGCTACCCATTGGCCAGTGGTGCAGTAGTACGACTCGGTGAACATGCCCTGGTGTTCACTGCCAGACCGCTCTAAGCGACAGTTACTATTCGACCGTCGCCACAGATCACGGTATTGCCGCTGCCTGCCGCTCAGCCATATCAACCAGGTTAGCCAGGAGCATTGCTCGTGTCATTGGACCAACCCCGCCCGGATTGGGTGAAAGCCAACCAGCCACCTCAGCGACATCAGGGTGCACATCACCAACTAAACGAGCTTGTCCACCTGCGGGATCAGTTTGCCGCGATACGCCAACATCGAGTACTACCGCACCGGCTTTGATCTGTTCAGCGCGAATCAGATGGGGTGAGCCGGCACAGGCCACCACTACATCAGCCTGGCTAAGGTGCCTCGCCAAATCTGGTGTACCAGTATGGGTTAGGGTGACGGTGGCATTATGCTCACGCCGCGTCAGCAGTGCGCCAATTGTGCGCCCAACAGTGATACCGCGACCCACCACCACCACATGTTTACCAACAAAGCTCAAACCGTTGCGTTGACACAACTCAACAATGCCGCGCGGTGTACACGGCAGCGGTGTGGTGATTGGTTCATTGACTCGAGCCAACAAAGCACCCAGGTTAGCTGGGTGCAAACCATCAGCATCCTTAGCCGGATCAATCAACGCCAAAGCCGCTTGCGTGTCGATTTGGCGCGGCAACGGCAACTGCACAATGAACCCAGTGCAAGCGTTATTGCTGTTCAACTGGTCAATTGCTTGCTCAACCAGCGCTTGATCAGCCTGACTGGGTAACTCCATGCGGATCGAAGCAATCCCCACCTCAAGGCAATCACGGTGCTTACCAGCCACATAAGCATGCGAGCTGGGATCTTCACCAACCAGCAAAGTGCCCAGCCCAGGCGTGATGCCGCCTGCCTTCAATTGGGCAACGCGCGCCGCCAACTCGTTTTTGATAGTGCTGGCGCAAACCTTACCGTCTAACCGTTGGGCGGTCATTGGCCAAGCTCACGGTAGAGCGGCAATGATTCAGCCAGGTGAGCGGTGCGCTGACGCAAGCTGGCGACATCGGCACTTTGACCTTGCCGCAAAGCTGTGGCAATCACCTCAGCGACTTCACGGAACTGCGCCTCAGCGAAACCGCGAGTGGCTAAGGCGGGCGTACCAATGCGTAAGCCTGAGGTGACTTTGGCGGGACGCGGATCAAAGGGCACAGCATTGCGGTTGACGGTAATGCCGCAAGCATCAAGCAGATCTTCAGCTTGTTGGCCATCTAGCTGCGAGTTGCGCAAGTCAACCAGGACAAGATGGACATCAGTGCCACCAGTCAACACAGTGACACCCGCTTCCACAAGATCAGGGGCGCTGAGGCGTTCAGCCAACAGTTGCGCACCGAGCAAGGTACGTTCTTGGCGCTCGCGGAATTGCGGCGTGGCTGCCAGTTTCAGCGCAACCGCCTTTGCAGCGATTACATGCATCAGAGGGCCGCCTTGTTGGCCTGGGAAAACCGCTGAGTTGAGGCGACGACCCCAGGTTTGGGCGTCGCGCGACAGAATCAAGCCAGAGCGGGGTCCACCAAGCGTTTTGTGAACGGTGGTTGAGGTGACATCGGCAATTGGCACGGGGTTGGGGTGCAGCCCAGCTGCCACTAAGCCAGCAAAATGGGCCATGTCAACCCACAAATGTGCACCAACTTCATCGGCGATGGCGCGGAAGGCAGCAAAATCGAGATGGCGAGGGTAAGCCGACCAGCCAGCACAGATCACTTGTGGCTTGTGCTCTAAAGCGGCTTGGCGCACTTGCTCTGGATCAATCAGATATGTCTGTCGGTCAACGCCATAAGCGGCCACATCGTACAGGCGGCCAGAAAAGTTGATGGGCATGCCATGGGTGAGGTGTCCGCCCTGATCAAGGCGTAAACCGAGCAGGCGCTCACCCGGTTTTAGCAAGGCAGCTAAAACTGCGGCGTTGGCTTGAGCTCCAGCATGCGGTTGGACATTGGCGTAATCAGCCTTGAACAATGTTTTTGCGCGGTCAATCGCCAAGTTTTCAGCCAGGTCAACTTGCTGACAACCACCGTAGTAGCGTGCGCCGGGGTAACCTTCAGCGTATTTGTTGGTCAACACCGAACCCTGTGCCTCCAAGACGGACAGCGGCACAAAATTCTCTGAGGCAATCATTTCGAGAGTGCTGCGTTGCCGTTGTAGCTCACCTGTCACAATAGCTGCGATTTCGGGGTCAACTTCAGCCAAATGGCTGGTTAACTGGTTGTTTTGCGGCGTCGCAGGGTTGGCTGGTTGTGTCATGGGCAGCTCCTTTGTGGGTAGTTGGCGAACACTGACAAAGTCTACCGGCAGATGCCGTCAACCACGCTTCAAGACTTGAATGGTCGGTCACAGTTTTGTTACTTTGTGGCTTCAAGGCTTGACCTGAGGCTGGTTGGGCTGTCATGCTTACCTAGCTTCGGTCTGAGCAGACCGTTAGTGACCAGAACCGTGAGGAGGATCCGTGGCACCGAGCGATGTCATCCTCGAAATGAGGCACATCACCAAAGAGTTCCCTGGCGTGCGTGCGCTAGACGACGTTTCGATGACAGTCGGAGCGCGTACCATCCACGCCATCTGCGGTGAGAACGGCGCCGGCAAGTCGACATTGATGAAAGTCTTGTCAGGCGTTCACCCAGTTGGTACCTATGACGGCACCATCGTCTACCAGGGTAAAGAAGTCAGTTTCCGGACGTTGAAGCATTCCGAGGAAATCGGCATTGTGATCATCCATCAGGAGTTGGCTTTGATTCCCGAGTTGTCTGTGACAGAGAACATCTTCATTGGCAATGAGACCACCCGCCGTGGCCTGATCGATCAGGTTGCACAGGAAAAGCAAGCACGTGACCTGTTGGCTCGTGTTGGTTTGGAAGTTGATCCGCAAACCCAGATTAAGCATTTGGGCGTGGGCCAACAGCAACTGGTGGAGATTGCCAAAGCGCTGAGCAAGAACGTCAAGCTGTTGATTCTTGATGAGCCGACTTCTGGCCTTAATGAGGACGATGCCAATAACTTGCTTGACTTGTTGCGGTCGCTCAAGTCCAAGGGTGTCACCTCAATCATGATCTCCCATAAGCTCAACGAGATTGCCGCTATCGCTGATGCGGTGACGGTGATTCGTGACGGTCAGACAGTTGAGTCTTACCAGGTTGAGGCCGGTCATGTTGATGAAGACCGGATTATCCGGGCAATGGTTGGCCGCTCGTTAGAGAACCGCTATCCCGAGCATCAGCCGCGGATTGGGGAAACAATCTTTGAGGTAGATGGCTGGCAGGTGGAAGATCCCAGTGTGCCTGGCCGCATGCTTTGTAAAGACGCCAGTTTCTTCTTGCGGCGTGGTGAGATTGTTGGTTTTGCTGGCGTGATGGGTGCTGGTCGCACCGAGTTAGCGCGTTCGCTATTCGGTCGCAACTTTGGTGTATACCGTGGCGGCCGCATTGTTCTGCATGGTCAAGAAGTTGAGTTCAAGACAGTTGGCCAAGCAATCGATAAGGGTGTTGCTTACTTGCCAGAAGATCGCAAAACCTTGGGTTGCAACTTGCTTGACACGGTTGCCAGGACTATCACTACCGCTAATCTCAAGGCGATCAAGCGCAGCGGCCTGCTCGACTCGAACATTGAGTTGAAGGTGGCCGAGGAGTTTCGTCAACGCATTGGCATTCGCACGCCGAGCGTTGAGGTTGGTATTTCCACTTTGTCTGGTGGCAACCAGCAGAAAGTGGTGATTGCCAAATGGCTCTTCCCCGAGCCTGATGTACTGATCATGGATGAGCCAACCCGCGGCATTGACGTGGGCGCCAAATTCGAGATCTACAAGCTGATGCAGGCAATGGCTGATGACGGCAAAGCCGTCATGATGATTTCTTCCGAGCTGCCTGAGCTGCTCGGTGTCTGTGATCGCATATACACCATTTGTGAGGGCCGGGTGACCGGCGTCTTTGACCGCGGCCAAGCCGACCAAGAGACGCTGATGCGCCACATGACCACCCTCGCTTCGTCATCGTCCACCAACTAACCCATTCCAACGAAGGACCGAGATGAACTTCCTTAAGCAAGTTGCCGGGGCCGACCTCCGGCGCTACACGATGGTCGGCGCACTGATCGTCATCCTGTTAATTTTCCAATTCACCACAGGTGGACGGATGGTCTCATCGCAGAACATCCAGAACCTGCTGATTTCCAACACCTATGTTTTGGTGTTGGCCTTAGGCATGTTGATGGTGATTGTGGTTGGACACATTGACCTGTCGGTCGGTTCAGTAGCCGCCGTCTGCGGCATGTGTGCGGCCATGACCTGGAATAAATATGGCTGGCCCTGGTGGCTGTCAATCATTCTTGGCCTACTGATTGGCGCAGTGATTGGCTGCTGGCAGGGCTTTTTCTTGTCCAAACTGGGTATTCCCGGCTTCATCACCACATTGGCTGGTTGGATGATGTTCCGTGGCGTGGTAGTGATGATCTCTCACTCGGTTACCCAGAGCGCGCCGCCACAGTTGCGCAAGGTTGGTTCCGGATACCTGCCGGACTGGCGGATCGGTGCTAGTGGAGACAGTAACGGTTTTAACGTGCCAACTGTGATCATTGGTGTGCTGGTGATTTTGCTGATAGCTTGGTCGCAGCTGCGTGCTCACCACAAGCGTGTTGAAGTACTTGGCGAAATGTCGACAACTCCTTGTCTTGTCCGCATCGCTGTACTCGCCGTTGTGGTGGGAGGCTTCACCTACTTGATGGCGGCCGGTAACCCCGGTACTTCACTACCCATCCCAACCATCATTGTTGGCCTGCTGGTGGTGTTCTACTCCACATTGACTCAGCGCACCGCATACGGTCGCCACGTCTATGCGATTGGTGGCAACCGGGCGGCGGCTGCTCTCTCCGGTATTTCCGTTCCCAAGACCTACTTCCTGACCATGATGAACATGTCAATCCTGGCTGCTGTGGCCGGTTTGCTGTTTGTTGGTCGGGCCACGGCTGCGGGACCAAACGATGGCAACATGTGGGAGCTTGACGCTATTGCTTCCGTCTTTATTGGTGGCGCTGCCGTTACTGGCGGTATTGGCACCGTTGGCGGCACAATGGTTGGCGCTCTAGTAATGGCCTCCATCAACTCCGGCATGATGCTGCTGGGCTGGCGTACCGACCAGACTCAGATTGTCAAAGGCCTAGTGCTGTTGGCAGCAGTTGCCCTCGACGTCTTCAACAAGCGACAGGGTCGCGCCTCAATCATTGGGCAGTTGACCAAGTCAAAGACCACAAACCCACCACCTAGCCAACCGGCTGCGGTGGCAAGACCCACTAAGTAAAAAGCTGGCCATTGGCAGCGTAGGGTGCCAATAGCCCGCAACCTCCCTAGTAACTACTCACCTACAACCCAAGGTCCTGCGAACCGAATCGTAGGACACCGACAGGTAGTACCCAACCCGGGTACCCAACCAGAAGGAGAAACGAATGGTAAGCAAGAAGTATCTGCGTACCGTAACGGCCGCGCTGGCCGTAGGCGCAATGCTACTGGCGGGCGGCTGCTCGTCCAACAAGGAAGAGAAGCCGGTAGAGTCAACACCTGCAGCTGAATCGCCTGCCCCGGTAGACGAGTCGCCAGCAGCAGAGCCTCCCGTAGAGGAGCCCGTAACCGCTGGTCTGTTGACCGCTGGCGACAAGATTGCTGTGTCAATGCCTTGGCAGGGCACGCAAAACTTCAAGGAAGCCGTTGAGCAGTTCCCGGCAGCCCTTGAAGGCGCTGGCTGGACCAACGCTGGCGTGCTTGACGCCAACAACAAGGCTGAGACTCAGCAGCAGCAGATTCAGCAGTTCATCGCTGATGGCGCCAAGGCGATCATCATTGGTGCTGTTGATGGTAAGCAGCTCAGCGCTGTGGTTGAAGACGCCAAGGCTCAGGGCATTGTCATTCTTGGCTATGACCGTCTGATTGAAGGTACTGAAGCTGTTGACGGCGTTGTTCAGTACGGTTCAATTGCCACTGGTAAGAAAGAAGCTGAAGCACTGGTTCAGGGCCTGCAAGAAAAGGTTAGCCCTGATGGTCCGTGGACGATCGAGCTGTTTGCTGGCGGCCCCTCTGACCCCAACGCCAAGTTCTTCTTTGATGGCGCAATGGAAGTTCTGCAGCCACTGATCGATGCTGGTCAGATCAAGGTTGGCTCCGGCCAGGTTGATTTCGAGACTGTTGCTACCCCGGATTGGGATAACGGCAAAGCTCAGACCCGTATGGATTCGCTGTTGACCGGCAACTATGCTGGTGGCAAGTCGCCTGATGGCGTTCTGGCTCCGAACGACGGC
>JAIRPS010000116.1 GCA_031256885.1 Bifidobacteriaceae bacterium
AACAGACAGGTTGGGCAGTGATTATTGACCCCGGCCCGGCAATTAGCCACTCAGCCAAAAGCGCCCCGGTAACACGTCTTTGGTCTGGTGCTGGACCATTAGCATTAACTAAAACCGGTAAACTACGGCGGCTCCCTTTAGGTGATTTAGCTGGTGGCATCAAAATACTCGGACACATTCGCGTCTCGGCTCATTTCACCGGAAAAGCGCTCGACCAACGCTTAGCACTTTTAGAACGCGCCTCCCATCAACTGCGCGACAGCAACCAAACCACCAGCATTAAAACTCCCGCTATCGAAGATAATGTGATTACCGAATTACGCAAACAGTTGAAACATCATCCCGTTCATGCTTGTCCTGAACGTGAAAATCATGCCCGTTGGGCACATCGCTTAACTAAAACCACTGCCGAACTGCAGCGTGTCACTAATCGCGTTGAGCAACGCACCGAATCAATTGCCCGCGATTTTGATAAGGTTTGCCAAGTGCTGCTCGCCACCGGTTATTTAGTTGTTAACGATGGCGTTTGGCAATCTACCCCACAAGGCCAGTTGCTTGGACGCATTTACGCTGAACGCGACATTATAATTGCTCAATCCTTAACTCAAGGAATTTGGCAAGATGCTAGCCCGGCTGAGCTGGCCGGCATCGTCACTGCATTAGTGTATGAATCGCGCCGTGGTGAGAATATGCCATCAAATGCTCCACCAACCATTGCGGCACGTTTGGAAGCAACGCAACGTCTCGCAGCTGAACTAGCTGAATTAGAAACCGCCCATAAGGTTCAGCCAACTCCCGGACTTGACTTATCAGCCTGCGCTGCCATGCTCACTTGGGCCAACGGCGGCAACTTAGCCGATGTTTTGAACCAAAGTGAACTTTCGGCTGGCGATTTTGTGCGTCTGGCCAGCCAAGTTGTTGAAATACTAGGTCAGCTTGGTCTAATCTCCACCAACTCAAACCTCGCTGCGGCAGCCGAACAAGCGATTCGCCAAATCCGCCGTGGTGTGGTTCGCGCTTTCTACGCCTAACTTGGCTTGGTGGCAGCGTTGGATCGGGGACCGCACTGACCGGCACAGCGGCGCATTGGGATGGCAACACTGGTTGATGCATTGGTTAACTCTCAGGCTTGTCCCGTAACCTAGTGCAGTGGTCAAACCAAAGCGTCGCAACATCCGTACCAACCTGCTTGGTTGTGCGCTCGGCCTGGTAGGCGGACTAGCCACCGCAACAGCTTTCCCCCGCCTTGGCATCTGGCCGTTAGCACCAGTTGGTGTCGCTTTACTGTTGCAAGCTTTAACCATGCTTGGTGGGGGAGTCGGCTATGTTGCTGCCACACTTTGGGCTACCGCATTTTTTGCGCCACATTTTCATTTTGCTGCCGTCTCCGCCGGCACCACCGAATGGCTGCTGCTGGTAGCTGCCTCCGCCTTATTGTGGGGGCTGATTGGGCCTGCTTGGGCTGGCATCCGCAAACTCATCAAACAACACCCAGGTGCCACACCATGGCTGTTTGCACTGGTGTTTGTGGGTATGGAACAGCTCAGAGCAGTTTTTCCTTACGGCGGTTTTCCCTGGGGGCGGTTAGCTTTCTCACAAGCCAGCGCACCAACCGCTCACTTGGCTTACCTGGGTGGTGCACCGCTTGTGTCGCTGGCCTGCGCGCTGGGCGGCGGACTACTATTTGCGGCAGCCCACCACCTTGTGCAAGGCAGAACTTGGCGCTGTGTGGGGGTGGCTTGTTTACTGCTCGCTGTGATACTTGGACCTGGTTTGATCAATCTGCCCAGCGATAGTCAAGATGGCCAACTGCGCCTTGGCGCGGTTCAAGGCAATGTGCCGCATGACCCCAATCTCAGCATCAGTCAAGAACGACGCCAGGTGCTCGAAAACCATTTGATGGGGCATCAAAGATTGCTTGATAAAGCCGGCAACCAAAAGTTAGATTTAGTGATCTGGCCAGAAGATTCGGTTGACAATGACCCGCAAACCACACCTGCCGAAGCCGCCCTGATTGCCGAAGCCGCCAAGAACAGTGGCACCGCTTTACTGATTGGTTCACAAGAGTACCCAGCCAGCGGCGGACGTTACAACGTTTCCTTACTGTTTGACGGTGAGCAGATCATCGGACGATACGCCAAACGCCATCCGGTGCCCTTTGGTGAATACCTGCCCTTGCGTTCGCTAGCCAAACTGGTCTCCCGTAACTCTTCGGCAATAGTTACTGACATGTTGCCAGGTGATCAGGTGGGATTACTGAAAGCCCCAGTGGCCAGGCTTGGCGAAAACATCAATCTTGGTGTAGTGATCTGTTTTGAAGTGGCCTACGATTCGCTAGTCAGTGACACCATTAATGCTGGTGCCCAACTGCTCATAGTCCAAACCAACAATGCCTCATTTGGCACCTCTGATCAGTCGGTACAGCATTTAGCAATGTCACGTCTGCGCGCCATTGAACACGGTCGCAGTGTTGTTCACATATCGACCACCGGACAGTCAGCCTTGATTTCACCTTCTGGTGTACTGTTAGATCAATCAGAGTACTGGCAGCCAGCCGAGTTAATAGCCAACCTGCCGCTGCGGCACTCAAAAACGTGGGGGACACGTCTCAGCGGACCACTAGGCTGGTTTTGTGGAACTGCCACCGCCCTGCTGGCCGCCATCCGAGTTGTCAGCGCACTTGGTAAACGTCGAAAGGAATCAAAATGACGCGCGTCCTAGTGATCATACCCACCTACAACGAGCTTGCGGCTTTACCGTTGGTGTTACCCCGCCTCCGTTCAGCTGAACCGCAGTGCGATGTGCTGATTGTTGACGACACTTCACCCGACGGCACCGGCGCATGGGCAGATCAACAAGCCGCCCACGACAACGCAATCCATGTGTTGCACCGCAGTGCCAAAGGCGGCCTAGGAGCAGCCTACCTTGCTGGTTTCACCTGGGGTTTTACCCATGGTTACGAGGTTTTATGTGAGTTCGATGCCGATGGTTCGCATAGGCCTGAACAACTCGGCAGCCTGTTACAAGCAGTTGCAGCTGGTGCAGATTTGGCGATCGGCTCACGTTGGGTACCTGGCGGCGAAGTTGTCAACTGGCCCAAACAACGCGAATGGTTATCACGC
>JAIRPS010000037.1 GCA_031256885.1 Bifidobacteriaceae bacterium
TACCTGGGGGCGTCGGGGACTGTGCCGCTCACAACAGCCGCCAATTCAGGCCCAAAACCTACACATCCCTCAACTTTGCGCGGGATTTGTTCCCTAAAATCGGTCAATCAGGGAACAAATCCCGCGTAAAGTTGGGGTGCCCACCGAGTGGGGGGTCCAAATTGAGCCCCGGAGGTGTGGTGGGCGCTCGGGAAGCCGGGCACTTGTCCCGGCAGTTGGCGCAGCGGAAAAATGAACCTAAGGGTGCTTGTGGGACTGCTAGTCTTATGGACGCCGCAGCGGTCTTGTTTGAGGCTGCTGGGTACAACTGAATTTGGTGCTGCATCCGGTTTGCTGATTGCCAGTGTCTGGTTGCGGCGCTGCCATGTTCAACCCGCTGCTTTCACAGCAGTGACTGCTGTGCGGTGTTGATGATGTCTGGTAAGCCCCTTCCTGACAGAGCTACGGGCTGGCCAGATGCACCCTGATCACATAAAAAAGGAGTGAAATGCGCAAGCAAACTTCGCGCCGGTATTTAACCGGCTTGCTCGCCGCTGTAACAGTTGGCAGCCTAACCCTTACTGTCCTGGGGGCTCCCGCCCAGGCTGACGATCCGCCGCCGCGCACCCTCGGCAAGGTAGCTGGCCAGCCGCTGAGCTACTGTGAGGCGAATAGCCTGGCACGTAATGATGATGGTTTCACCGGTGAGGTTAGCTTACCTTTTGAAATCAACTTTTATGGCGCTCATCTGGACAAACTCTGGGTTAACAATAACGGTAACGTCACTTTTAACCAGGGTTTGAGCACGTATACACCATGGAACTTGACTGGTGAGGTGGGGTATGCAATCATTGCCCCATTCTTTGCTGATGTGGACACCCGTGGTGAAGCCTCAAAGCTGGTCACCTATGGTGCCGCGCCGGACGGTTCAGCTTTTTGCGTCAACTGGGAAGATGTTGGCTACTACGCGAGTCGCACCGACAAACTGAACACTTTCCAGCTGATTCTCAGTAAGCCGCCCGCAGCGGCCAACCGTCCCGATGGCGATTTTGACATCACTTTCAACTATGACCAGATTCTTTGGGAAACCGGTGAAGCTTCTGGTGGCGTTGGTGGCTTTGGCGGCACATCGGCAGCTGCTGGCTGGACCCTCGGCACCGGTGAGCCGGGCACTTTCACCCAGTTGGAAGGCTCTTTTGTCAATGGTGCATTGCTGGATTCCGGTCCTCAGGCGTTGATCAACCATGCGCAAGGATCATCCCAGTTAGGTCGGTATGTTTGGGAAATTCGTAATAGCACTTTCAACCCCGAGGTTGGTAACCTGACTGGTCGGGTGATTGACGAGCAAGGCCAGCCAGTCAGCGACGCCTATGTGGCAGCAACGCGCAGTGTGTTCGGCTCCAATACTTATACCGATGCCCAAGGTCACTTCTCTTTGGTTGGCTTACGCGCCCTCGACTACAACCTGCGAGTAGACCCACCGGCAGGTGCTGAACTGCGCCCCGCCACCGTGGCGGCAGCCGTTACCGCTGGTCAAACCAATGACATTGGCAATATCATTTTGCGCGCAGCGCGCACCTTGCCAATCAATACGAGTATGACCAATATCACTGGCGAAACCGCTGATGGCGCGCCAATCTTCTACTATCACTACCCAACCACATTGACTGTCACCAACCAATGCGTTGGCGGAAGCGGTAGGTATGAGATGTGGATTAACGGACGCCTCGTGGCGGCTGATAACCTAATCGAAGCACCGCCGGGTACCTACAGCCAAGTGATTGACCCAACCTATCCAATTTGGGGTAATGGTTTTATCAACTACTGGATTGACTGCCCGGGCAACCCGCAAGAACGGCCAACTACTTTTGACATTTACATTGACCCTTCCGGTGTTATTGTCAACCAGTACGGTGACCCAATCAGCGGAGCCACTGTCACCTTGTCACGCTCAGAAACAGCTGAAGGTACCTACACGGTGCTGCCCAACGGTTCGCCAATACTTTCCCAAAACACTCCCGATAATCCGCAAACCACCACGTCAGACGGCTTTTTCGGTTGGGATGTACAGGCCGGTTGGTATCAGGTCAATGTCACCACACCGGGTGGCGGCCAAGCCCAAGTTGGCCAAATGCAAGTGCCACCGGCACGCACTTCCCTGGTGATCAGCGCTAACGTGCCAGGTGCACGGCCTTCGCAACCAACGGTTGCACCGCAGTTTGCTGGGACTGTTGCGGCTGGTCAAACCGTGTCACTGGTTGAAGGTACCTGGTCCGGAGCGGTCACTACTGATGTGATCACCTGGCAATCTGGTGGGGTAAACCTCGGTACTGGCCCGTCGGTCAGCCTGCCACTTGATTGGAGCGGTGATTTGGAGGCAGTAATCCAGGCTCACCGTACCGTCCAAGGCCATGATCAGGGCATTAGCCCGGAAGATGGCGGCAGCATTGTCAACTACAACTTCCCCTTCACCTACACTCTGACCGCTAATGGCATTGTTTGGCCAGAAATCCCCACTCAGGGCACTGACTACTCGCCGATCTTGCAGGTGTATGTCAGCATTTATGCTGGTCTCTATGAGAACACCGCCGACTACTGGACAACTGCCTCCTTCGCGGCTTTCACCAGTGCCCTTGCCAATGCACGCACCGCATTGGCGAGCGGTTTTGTAAGCCAAGCCGATTGCGAACGCCTCAGCGCTGCCCTGGTAGCTGCTGGTGAAGGCCTGCGCCCCGCAGTTGATCGTTCCGCCTTAGCCAGTTTGGTGGCGATTGCCAGCGAAATCTTGGCTGACCCCGACGGTTATGTCAGCACCGGTATTGCTGAATTGACTACTGCTTTGGCAACCGCCCGCGCAGTGCTGGATGATCCCTTGGCCACCCAAGATCAGATCGCCGCCCAAACCACAGCTTTGGCCCAAACGCTTAGCCGGGTTTTCCCGAAAGGTGATAAAACGCTGCTGCAAGCATTAATTGGCCTGGTCAGTAGCTTGGATGGCGAAAAGTACACTCCCAATAGTTGGCAGGCAGTCAGTGCTGCACTCAGCGCCGCACAGCTTGTTCAGGCCGATGTCGATGCATCAGATCAAGCTGTTGATGCCGCCGTGAGTGGGCTTGAGCAGGCACTTGATCAACTGAAACTGCGGGCTTCCAAGTCCGGTTTGGCTTCAGCGATTGCGGTGGCCAGCACCATTACCAGTAACGCTGGACTGTATGTGCCTTCTTCGCTGGCTGGCTTGGCTGATGCGCTCAGCGCAGCTCAGGCGGTTTATGCCGACAACAACGCTAGCCAAGCTGAAGTAGCAGCTGCTCAAGCTGCTTTGCTGGCGCGGATCACGGTAGCCAAACTGCGCCTGACTGGGGCAAACCCCTTGCCCTTAGCGGTGGCAGCGAAGGCGGCCGCTGACCCGGCAGCGGTTATCACATTGAGTTTGGCCAAACCGACAGTCAAAGGTAAAGCACGGGTTGGGCGAGTGCTGCGCGCCAGCGTCAAAGCGCCCGGCGCAGCTTTGCAATACCAGTGGTACCGTTCCGGTAAGGCGATCGCCGGTGCCAAGTCCGCAACTTACCGTGTCAGCAAAGCTGACGCTGGTAAACGTTTGAGTGTCCGTGTTAAGGCCAGCGTGGTTGGCGGTAAAGCGGTAGCTAAACGTTCGGCGAAGACCAGTAAAGTCAAGCGCTAATCCTTGGCTGGTGTGCGGTCAGTTCAAAACAACTGGCCGCACACCGGCCTTACCACTTACTCAAAGCTGACAGCAGTTCACAAACTCAACCGCTTCAGCTCAAGATCAGCACCGCCCGGTGGGTGGACGCTTGTGGCTGATGCGGCCAATTGGCATCTTTGGTGGTCTATGGTGGGTTATCAACGCCCCAATGGTCTTCGCCAAGCCAAGAGGAGCGAACATGCCATATAGCCACCCGGTTAACAGCGCGCTAGCCTGCCTAGCAAGTGCCACGCTCGCCGTATTTTCGCTGGTTGTGCCAACGCAGGCAGCACCAGTTGGGCTGGCTGATCAAGGAGTTGACCTGCCCAGTAAAACAGTTCGCAGTTTGGCTGACCCACTGGCACCAGCCGCCCTGACCAGTTTATACACCAACTCTGCCACCGGGCAGATCAGCGGGCAGGTGACTTGGCATATTGGTGGTCAGGACATTGCTTTGACGGCTGATGCGGGTTACCTGCGTCTTTGGCGGCAAACCGCTGGTGCATGGCAGGAAGCAGACGTCACTTACCCTGACCAAACTGGCACCTACCAATTCGCCGATCTGTCTTGGGGTGACTATGCGGTTGAGTTCGTTTCACAAAGCCCTGACCGGTGGGGGCAGTTCTCCGGTCTGGTAAATACCAATACTGTGGTTGATCCCCGTGTCCGCATCATTACCGTAACACCTGATAACCCGACTGATCAGATCAATTTTAGCCCGGCCACACGGATAAGCGGTCTGCCAACAATCAAGGGTGAAGTGTTGACAGGTGGTGAAGATGTCGGCAGTAGTTTGCCAATCCGCGCATTGGTGACTGGTGCTGATGGCCGTTGGGCTTTACAAACTAGTTTTGAGGCAACTGTTTGGAGTAACTGGAACTTTGCTGGTCAACTGCCACCCGGTCTTTACCGTCTGGCAGTCAATAAAGGGCGAGTCAGCGGTTGGGTGGATATAACGGTTGATGTGCTGGGTTTGCCGGATGCTGATCGGGTGCTTTTACCGGTGATTGTTTCGCCACTGCCAACCATCAGCGGGCGTGTTGGTGTGCCCGCTGAGTTCATGGCTGATTTACGAGTTTCGGCATACAGCCAAGCGAATGATTTTGCCGTGGCTGTGAAAACTGTTGACGTTGATAGTAGTGATGGTCAATATGTTTTACCGGTGCCGCCTGGAGCGTATCGGGTTGTTTTCACATCGCGTAACAGCCGCGTGGTTACACAAGTTTATAATGGTGTGCGGCTCACTGGTCCAGTGGCGGAAGCGACTGAGGCAACTTTGGTGGAGGTGAGCGAGCAACAGCAACCAACCGATATTAACGCAATATTGTCGGTAATCCCTGATGTGTCGCAGGCTACCAAAGTGATCACTGGCCAAGTGGTTACCGCCGATGCCGCAGCTGTTGCCAACGGCGCAACAGTGCGGCTTTACCGCTGGCAAAGTAATGAATGGTTTGAACAAGCCACGACACTAACTGATTCAACAGGCAGTTATCGTTTTACAGTGAATATGCCTTCTGGCAGTCTGGCGACTCTCAGTGCCAGCTTGGCTGGCTACACCACAACCTATTTAGGTGATACGCTGACTCAACCAGCTGTTGCTGATTCAGCAGGCGTCGCTACCGTTGGTTTAACAGGCATGCATGTGCCAACCATTTCTTTGCAGGTACACAATCCTGTTTTAGGGAAAGTGGCTGGTCAAGACTATGATTTTTGCCGCAGCAAGCAACTGCCCGCCAGTGATGATGGCTATTCCGATGTCGTTGACCTTCCTTTCGCCATAAATTTTTACGGCCAAACATATGGGCAGGCCTATGTCAATAATAATGGAAATATTACTTTCACGGAGCCGCAGCCGGACTTTACCCCTTCCGACTTAGATGGTGGAGTGGATTACCCGGTGATTGCGCCTTTCTTCGCTGATGTTGATACGCGCGGCTACGATTCATTAGCGGTCACTTTTGGCTCTTCGCCTGATGGGCGGCAGTTTTGTGTGAATTGGGCGGAGGTTGGCTATTTCAATGCGCGCAGCGACCGGCTGAATACTTTCCAGTTAATTCTTTCCAAACCCTCAACTAGTGCTAAACGTTCGATTGGTGATTTTGATATCATTTTCAATTATGATGAAATACGCTGGGAGGCTGGCCAATCTTCCGGTGGTCTGGGTGGTCTGGGAGGCAAGGCAGCGGCGGTCGGTTGGACTTTGGGAACCCAAACAGCCGGCACATCTGTGCAATTAGCTGGCTCACTCACACCAGGAGCTTTGCTTGACAATGGTCCTTATGCCTTAGTTGGCCATGAGCTAAATAGCGGCAAGCTCGGCCGTTATATTTGGGAGATTCGCAATGGCGACTCGCCGGTTAGCTTTGGTAACTTGGTAGGTCGGGTGGTTGATGCATCTGGCCAACCAATTGCTGGTGCATACATTGAGGCACAGCTGGCGGCTTTTGGCGGGAACACGATTACTGATAATGATGGTCGCTACACTCTGGGTGGTTTGCGTGCCGCCAACCATCTGCTGCGCGTTGACCCTCCAGCCGGCTATTCACTGCGTCCAGCCAGCACACATGTGGCTGTGGCGGCCGGGCAAACCACTGAGGTCGCGGAGATTGCCTTGCATCAGGCACGCGGACTGCCAGAAGAGGTGACAGTCACCAACGGTGATGTTCCTGCCAGTGAAACAGCTGATGGTGTGCCGTTGGTTGACTATCGTGAACCGATCACTGTGTCGGTGGCCTCAGCTTGTCAAGCTGGCCAAGGGGCTTACCAGCTGAGTCTTCATGGCAATACTGTGCGTGAAGGGGCATTGCTTCAAAGCTCGTCCAATACTTACCTGGCAACAATTGCGCCAATCTTCCCGGCTGGTGGTAACGGTGAAATTCGATACACCATCACTTGCGATACCGGTTCTAGCCAAACCGGCGGCTTTGATGTTTATGTCAGACCATCAAGCCTGGTGGTGAACCAATATGGTGATCCAATTGTTGGTGCGACTGTTACGCTTTTGCGTTCACCAACCTTAGACGGAGTCTATGAAGCGCCCGATGCCGGTGCCTGGGTGCTGTCAACCAGCACACCCAATAATCCGCAAGTTACTGGCAGTGGCGGGGCTTTTGGCTGGGATGCTCACTTTGGTTGGTACAAGGTGCAAGTGCATGCCCCCGGCGTTTTGCCGGCTGTATTTGGACCATACCAAGTTGCTCCAGCACGCACCGGTTTAATCATGGTTGTCCAAGTGGCGTCCGCTCAGCCTTCGCCACCTTTAAGTCAGCCGCAAATACTGGGTAACGTTGCAGCCTGCCAACGCCTTAGTTTAGATTCCGGTGTTTGGGCAGGGGAAGTGACGGTTGAGGAGGTGACTTGGCGGGCTGGTAACACGGTACTTGGCTCAGCCTGGGCAGTTGACGTGCCGCCGGATGCGGCTGGCCAAATGATCACGGCATCTTTGCGTTTAGTCCGTCAACAGATTGGCAATCTTGACGGTATCAGTGACAACGACGGTGGTCAGGCGATTGCGCAGCAGTTTGCTTTCAACCACACGGTGATTGGTGGTGTTGCTGGAACCGGATCATGCCCAAGCCCACCAGCAAGCAGTTTGCCTGATCAAACCATAACTGCTAGTCAAGCAGCGCCCAAAGCTCGAACAGTCGTCAAAGTTAAAGCTGGCCAAACCGCCGTGACTTTGCTGAAAGGCCGCTCCATCACAATCAAAGGGGCTGCCTACTTGAGTGATGGTTCGCGCACAACGGTGACTTACCGATCTGCCAAACCAAAAATCGCCAAGGTTTCACAAACCGGCAAAATCACCGGCTTGCGCACCGGCAAAACGAGCATTGTGTTGACTGCGCCGGGCGGACGTATTGCCAAATTACAGGTGATCGTGTTGGCGCGAGCTAAGCTGGCTGGTCAAGCCAAAACCTTGTCAGTCAGTGGTTTCAGCAAGGCGCTGAAAATTGGTGAGGTGCGTTCTTTGACCAGCACAATCAAACCGAGCAGGGCTGCTGGTTTACGTGTCAGCTATGCATCGACTAACCGTGCAGTGGTGCAGATTGACCAGTGGGGACGCCTTGTAGCCCGCCAAGCCGGCACGGCATACATCACCATCAAGGCGGGGCGGCTCAGCCGCCGCGCCAAGGTCACCGTAACCGCGCCATAGTCCAACCGGCTTGGCCGAGCGGCCTTCGGCTGGCTTGTGCCGCGCCATAGTCCAACCCCCCGAACCAAGCGGTCTAAAGCGAGCGCCATCGTCCGTCAACCCTCCGGAACCAAGCGCTAGCAACGCCCCCAGCTGCTTTGCGCACCCAATATTCAGAACCTGTTAACCAAACGTTTACCTAACGGTGGGGTAGCGGTTGGACAGTCATCTTAGATTCATTGCGTAACCGGAAGTACCGGTTTGATGTAGTTGATCGGAGTACCGTGAAGCAACGACTGATTCTGGCCGTCAGCGCGGCAGTTGCGCTGACCATGACTTTGGCTGGCTGTGCCGCCAATGAGCAGAATGACAACCAGACGCCCCCAGCGCAAGCTGAGCAAACCGCCGCTGAAGACCAACCTTCCGCCATCACCCAGCCACTGGCTGATCAAGGCTTGTCGGGCAGGCTAGCGGGTGGTGGAGCCTCATCCCAAGGTGCCGCTATGGACGCTTGGCGGGCTGGTTTCCAAGTAACTAACCCTGATGTGACCATTGACTACGACCCGGCTGGTTCGGGTACGGGCCGGGAAAACTTTGCGAGCGGCGGTTTTGCTTTTGCTGGCACTGATGCGGCTTTCAGCCTTGAAGACGTGGCTGCTGGTCAGTTCGCTGCTTGCGCTGCTGGTTCATCAATCGTCGAACTGCCAGTGTACATTTCGCCGATTGCGATTGGTTTCAATCTCAAGGACATCACCAGCCTGAACTTGGATTCCGCAACCATTGCGAAGATTTTCCGGGGCGAGATCACTACCTGGGATGACCCAGCGATTGCCAGCCAAAATGAGGGTGTAACCCTGCCGGGAACCGCCATTACGCCAGTTCACCGCGCTGATAAATCAGGCACCACCGGTAACTTCACCGACTATTTGGCACAAACCGCTGGTGAGGTTTGGGTAGATGGCTCAGTTGAGGAATGGCCGGCTGGCCTGAGTGGTGAAGCGGCTGACAAGACCTCGGGCGTACATGACACGATTGTCGCTACCGATGGCGCTATTGGCTACTTGGATGCTTCCAAGGCTGGCGATATGGGTGCCATTTCAATCAAGGTGGGCGATCAGTATGTTGCTCATAGCCCGCAGGCTGCGGCAGCAGCGGTTGGCAAATCGAAGATTCAAGATGGCCGTTCCGCCAATGATGTGGTGGTTGAGATTGACCGCACGCTGACTGATCCGAGCACATACCCGCTGATCCTGGTGTCTTATCTGTCAACTTGTGAAACTTATGCTGATGCCAGTGTTGGCGCATTAGTCAAAGCACTCGTCGCATACATCATTTCACCTGAAGGGCAGGCCGCTGCGGCGAGCCAAGCAGGTAGCGCGCCAATCACCGGTAATGCGGACATTGAACCGAAGGTTCAAGCCGCTGCCGCAGTCATCAAGTAAGTAATCACCTTCATAAAAACTATGAGTACAGCACTGACCAAACCTTCTGCAGTCGATGCTGTGACCCCGGTTGCGGTCGAGGCCCCAGGGCAGTCCTCGACTTCCTTGCCGGAAATCACTGAGTTAGCCGGAGTATCGCTTGAGGTTCAGGCAACCCTGGCTCAGGGCGCGCCCACCACCCCGGACCTGACGCCGGGCGTGGTGGGTCGCGCCCTGCTCAGTGAGACCACCAGCCGTACTGCCTTACGTGGCCGTTCCCGCCGTGACCGTTGGGCGGATAAAGCCGCCGAGGCCACCGCCACCACAGCCGGGGCAATCATTTTGGTGGCGCTGGCGGCGGTCGGCCTGTTCTTGTTGGCCAAAGGTTGGCCGGCGTTACGGGCTGACAGTTCGCAACTGCCCGCCAAAGCTGGAAGTTTTTGGGCTTTAGCTGGTCCTTTGGCTTTCGGTTCAGTCTGGGCTGCGGCGTTGGCTCTGCTGTTTGCCACACCGGTGGCAGTGGCTGCAGCTTTGTTTATAACGCTTTACGCTCCGCGGCGTTTGCGGGGTTTGCTGGCCAGCGCGATTGATTTACTCGCCGCCATCCCCTCTGTGGTATATGGCTTGTGGGGGTTGATGGTCTTTGCGCCGTTGGTAGCCAAACTTTACCGACCGCTCAGCCAGCGACTTGGCTTCCTGCCGTTCTTTTCTGGCACACCTTCAGCCACCGGCCGCACCATTTTGACTGCTGCCTTGGTGCTGGCGGTGATGATTTTGCCAATCATCGCTTCGGTTTCCCGCGAAGTATTCCGCCAAACACCAGCTTTAGCAATGGAAGCCGCTTTAGCCCTGGGGGCCACCCGCTGGGAAATGATCCGCCTGGCGGTTTTTCCGCATGCCCGCTCCGGCATTATCTCTGGTGCCATGTTGGGCTTAGGCCGGGCTTTAGGTGAGACGATGGCGGTTGCCATGGTGTTATCTGCCACACCTTTCCTTTACACGGCCCGCCTCCTTACCAATTCCAACCCCAATTCGGTGGCCGCGTTCATTGCCCAAAACTTCCCCGAAGCCCACGGGTTAGCCGTCAACGCACTGATCGGCTTGGGTCTTGTCCTATTTGTTATCACCTTCGCGGTGAACTATGCGGCCCGCCGGATTGCCGGGTCGCGCCATCCCAGTTATGGAGAGTTCAACCATTATGGCAACCATTGCCCTTGATCTGCCGCGCAGCGCCAGTCTGACCCAAACTAAGGTCCGTCGCGGCAGGCGTTTGACCAACCAGGTGGCCACCTGGTTGATTGCTGGTTTATTTGTGATAGCCCTACTGCCATTGCTGTCAGTCTTGTACACCGCAGTATCACGTGGTTTGGGCCGCTTAGATGTGGAGTTTTTCACATCCTCAATGCGTGGGGTGCTCGGTGCCGGCGGTGGTGCGCTGCACGCCATTATGGGCACCGCCATGATCACCGGCGCAACCGTGCTGCTATCAGTGCCCCTAGGTCTGCTTACCGCCATTTACCTGGTTGAATACGGTGGTGGCAAGTTTGCCAAGATCATCACCTTCCTGGTTGATGTGATGACTGGCATTCCTTCAATCGTCGCTGGTCTATTTGCTTATGCGGTCTTTTCAATGATTCTGGGGCCAGGTGTCCGCTCAGGTGTGGCCGGTGCCTTGGCTTTGACTTTGCTAATGACCCCAGTGATTGTGCGTTCCAGCGAGGAAATGATTCGCCTGGTACCAATGGAACTACGTGAAGCCAGCTACGCATTAGGTGTACCTAAATACCGTACAATCTCCAAAATCGTGTTGCCAACCGCCATTTCTGGCATTGTTTCCGGTGTGATGATTGGTATTGCCCGGGTGGTTGGTGAGACTGCTCCGTTGCTGCTGGTGGCCGGTTTCACTGAT
>JAIRPS010000055.1 GCA_031256885.1 Bifidobacteriaceae bacterium
GTCAGCAGGTCTGTAACGCTGGAGGAACCGCTTGCTTTGATCGGCGGTAACACACTGACAGTCAAAGAGCCCATGATTAAGCCGTCAGCGGCTGGTTCAACAAAGGTGGCGCAGTAGCGCGCGCCGTTGTCCCAGGCATCACGCACCACCCCGCAGACGTAATGCTGGATTTCGCTGCGGCGGCTCGTCAAATTGGGCAAAGTAGCCAGATGGCGTTCAACCAAACCAGCCACAGCAGCGTCACGGCTGGCTGGGTTTAGGTCAAACTCCTGCCAAGACTGGGGGATGGCCAGTTCAAAGGTGAGATTGGTGGTTGGGGTATCGAGACCGATCATTGGTGAACTCCTTGTTGTGAAACTGGGTGAATCGGAAGCAAGTCAGCCGTGCTCACCAATGGCGTTGGGATCAGCACGGTAGCTTTGCCGTGTTGGTGGAAAAAGGCGCGACCAAGTGGCCAATCAGCCTGTAATTCGGAAATTGAAAAACGACCGTGGCCAATCAAATCACCATCGCCCGGATCGCTGGGGTTGAACAGTAAACCTTGGCCGGCACGGCGCACCACTGTTGTCAACAAACCTGACTGGCTGGGACGTGCCAGCATGCGCAGAGTCTCAGTTTGGCCTGCCAAAGCCACTACCACTCGCCTTGGCTCAGTCAGTAAGGCGGTTTCGATCAGGCTGCCGCAAGCCCAAGTGTTCGGGGAAATCACTTCATCAACCAGCAGCAACAGCGGCCCACTGTTGGTATGGGCTTGCCAATCTGACACGCTCAACTGATCTAATGGCAGTTGATAACAATCCGGGTGGTCGAACAATGCTGCGCCTGACCAGGCAGGATTCGCTGCAACAAGCACTTGCCAGCCCTTCGTTAAAGCCGTTAAACCAAGGTTCAGTAACGCATTGGTTTTACCGCTGCGCGCTGGTCCGGCCACCAGTAACGCCCCCGCGCCAGCAGATGGATCAAACTGGCAAAGTTCAACCTCTTCCCCACCGAGCCCAATCGGCCAGCCATCAGATATTTGGTTACCGACTGTGAAGCGGCCAACCAACTGCTGCCGCGCTAAGCCTTCAGGCAAGTTAGCTACCGTAAAAGGTTTAGCACTGTGCGGCAAGGCGGCGTACCGTGCTGCTAAATCTTTGGCAGTGCGCCGAATCGACTCGGTTTGCTGACCAGAGCTGCCTAAACAGGGAAGAGCAATTTGGCATTCAGCGCCGCCGGTTGACTGGAAGGCGCGACCGTCGCCGATTTCTTCGGGCAAGTCACGTAGCCGCAAGCCAATCTGTGAAAAGTGGTCACGGTCGACTAGGCGAAGCACCAATTTGGTGTCTGCTAAGGAGAAATACCGCCCAGAAAACAGGCGTTCATCACCGCTCGCAATCACATGCACACCGGTAGCCGCGCCTTCACGCAACAGCTTGGTCAAACAATCAACCGCCTGCGCAGCCGCCACCTCCTCGAAAGCCGCCAAAAAGCCATCGAAAGCATCCAACAGTAAGAAAATTTCCGGCCAGTTAGCCACCGCTGCGCGGTCATGTGAGCGCCATTCGCCAAGTGAGGAATAACCATGGGTTGCTAAATATGTTTGCCGTGCCGAGACTTGACGCAACAGTTTGTTCAACAAGCGCATCACCAGATCTGGCGCACTGCGTGGCACGACCGCACCGCAATGGGGCAGCTCAGCCAGCACAGCTAACCCGCCGCTAGCACAATCAAGCCCATAAATATGCAGCTCAGCTGGGGAATATACGTTAGCTGCCGCTAAAGCAATGGTGCGCAAAGCAGTCGTTTTACCGCTCCGCGCCGAGCCAATGATGTACATGTGACCGAAGGTTGCTGGGTCAATACTGACTGCTCTTTGGCATTGCAACAAAGGCAAATCCTCCAAAGCAAAACAGATTGGCGGATCACTCGAACTTGTCTCATCAGGGTGGCAAACAACATCGCTACCCGGATTTTCGCTGCTCGGATGAAAACGTTGCACTAAGTCAGCCAGACTGATTTGACGCGGCAAAGGCTCAAGATAGGCCCGCCTGGGGGGCGCCAGGTGCAAATGCTGAGCAGCCAGTTTGATTGCCTCAACCAGTTGCTTCAAACCGTCGCTGCCACCTGCCAAAGCCGCAAACTGGTCGGCTGCCAAAGGTGGCGGCGCGGCCAAATCATGTAAATCAACTGGTCTGACGATTGGCTGATCGCCACGCCCGTCTGCTGCTAAATGGTTGACACCACCCAAAGTGCGGGCAGTTTGGAAAGGCACCAGCCAGGCTGAGCCGAGCCGCGCCAATGCTCGGCCGGGAGCGGACTTGGGCAACCCAACGGCATCGGGCACATCAATAATGTCAATCGACTCTGTTGCGTCAGTTACGCGCAAAGCAATGCGTAAGTTTGTGTTGGCGCGAATCTCCGGCGAAACCACACCGGTTGGCCGTTGTGTTGCCATGATCAAGTGCAAACCTAAAGATCGGCCACGCTGCGCAATGTTCACAAGGCCAGGCAAAAAATCAGGCAATTCGCGTGCCAGCGAGGCAAACTCGTCAATCACTATCACCAGTCGCGGAATCGGCGAATGCGGCACCGCCAGGTT
>JAIRPS010000128.1 GCA_031256885.1 Bifidobacteriaceae bacterium
CAATCCTTGAGGTTTACTGCGAGGGTGTGATGACCAGCCCTGAACTGCTCACCGAATATTTACAAAGTCAATCTTCGTCCAACCCAAATGAGGTCAAACATGACTGATCAACCACCCAACGCCATCGTCGTTGAAAAACTAACCAAACGCTTTGGCACAGTTCAAGCGCTCAATGGTCTTGACCTGACGGTTCGTCAAGGCGAAGTGCTCGGCTTTCTAGGACCAAACGGCGCCGGAAAATCCACCACCTTACGCATCTTGCTCGGACTGCTCCGCGCCGATTCCGGGCATGTGCAACTACTGGGCGCTGACCCCTGGCATGACGCCGTTGCACTACACCGACGTCTGGTTTACGTGCCCGGCGATGTGGCGCTGTGGCCAAACCTCACCGGCGGTGAAGCCATCGACCTCCTGGGACGGCTACACGGTGGCCTTGACCAAGCAAAACGCGCAGAGTTGTGCGAGCGTTTTGACCTTGACACAAAACGCAAAAGCCGCACCTACTCCAAAGGCAACCGCCAAAAAGTAGCGCTGATTGCCGCACTGGCCAGCCAAGCGGAACTGCTCTTACTTGATGAACCGACCAGTGGCTTAGACCCGTTGATGGAAGCAGTCTTCCAAACCTGTATCCGTCATGAAGTCAACCAAGGCCGCACCGTTCTACTGTCCAGTCACATCCTTGACCAGGTTGAAGCCTTAGCTGACCGCGTATCGATCATTCGTCAAGGCAAAATTGTTGAAACCGGCAGCCTCGATCAGTTGCGTCATTTGCGGCGCACCAATGTTACGGTGACAACTGATGCGCCAAGCCAAGCCCTAGCCAGCCTGCCCGGTGTTCACAATCTGACACGCCATGGTGCGCAGCTTCGTTGCGAAGTTGATTCCAACGCACTCAACCAGCTAGTCAAACGGTTGGCAGAGTTAGCAATCAGCGACCTCAGCGTCAGCGCCCCCACCCTGGAACAATTACTTCTTCACTATTACGATGACGAACTAGCCGCCGCTGGTGTGAACGCCGGTGATCTAGCATGACCGGCACCCTTGCCTTGCTGCGTAGCCAGTTGCTGCGCGACCGTCTGCGCTGCCCCATCTGGGTTTTTGGCATTGCCATAATGGCCGGTTACTTCGCCAACGGCGTAAAACTAATGCTTGACCAACCGGAATCCTTATCCGCCATGATGACCAACCCGGCTGGTGTGGTATTCATGGGGCCAGCTCCCAGTAACGGCGAAATATCATTAGCATGGATTCTTGGCGGCGGCTACTGCCTCTACCTGGCAATCGCCGCTGGTGTAATGAGTGTGCTGACAATCACGCGCCATTGCCGCTTAGAAGAACAATCCGGTCGTTTAGAGCTGATACGGGCTCAACCGGTGTCACGTCTTGCCCCACTAATTAGTGCGTCGCTTTTGACGTTACTGATGAACCTGGCAATCATTCCGCTAACCGCTTTGGTGTTACAGGCCAGCGGTTATGGCATGGCCGATGGCCTTGCCTATGGCGTGGCGGTGGCCGGAGTTGGTGTGGCTTTTGCTGGTGTCGCCGCTTTGACAAGCCAAATAACTCAAACATCACGCTCGGCTGCTGGCATAGCTGGCGCACTGCTCGGTGCGAGTTTTTTATTACGCGGAATCGGTGACATGTCGCGCAGCGAACAAGGTGACTGGGGCTGGTTATCGTTACTCACACCAAACGGTTGGGCGCAACGCATTGAACCGTTGACCAGCAATAACCTTGTTTGGGCGATCGGTCCAATGATTGTTTGGCTGGGCGGCACCACGCTGGCAACAGTGCTGTCAACCCGCCGCGACCTTGGCGCTGGAGCGATTCAGCCACGTCCCGGTAAACCGGCGGCCAGCCGCTACTTAGCTAGCCCATTCAGCTTGGCGCTGCGTTTACAACGCGGCAGTTTGCTGGGCTGGTCAATCACTCTACTGCTGACCGGCCTCACCTATGGTTTGTTTACCAACTCTTTGGCAGATTCATTAGGCAACTCTCCACAATATCTGAAACTACTTGGCGGCGATGCGACTGCCCTTGAAAACGGCTACATTGCACTACTTGCTTTGATCATGGGTTTATGCGTCAGCGCCTTCGCTGTAATGTCGGTGCAAGCACTGCATGCGGAAGAAAAAACTGGTCGCATCGAAGCGGTTCTGGCTTCTGCCATCAGCCGGTCCCGGTGGGTTGCCAGCTGGCTTGCCAGCACTGCAACATCAAGCATATTTTTGCTGATCATAGCGGGTTTTAGCGCAGGCTTAGGAGCAAGCCTTTCTGGCAGTTCCAATCAACTCCTGGGCCGCAGCATAGTGGCACACTTAGCATACATACCAGCCTGTTGGTTGACCGCTGCTGTGGCAGTATTACTATACGGATTAAGGCCAGCGCTGACCGGACTGTCGTGGCTGCTGGTGGTGTTTGGTTTGCTGGCCGGACTATTTGGAGCATTGCTTTCCTGGTCATCCGGGCTAATTGACCTTTCCCCCTATGAAGCAGTGGGGCGCCTACCGCTCGACTCAGTCAACTGGATAGCCGTGGGAACACTGTTGATACTTTGCGCAATTTTTACCGGACTAGCTTTGACAATCTTTAGACGCCGTGACCTTAAACCAGCCACCTGATGAGGTGTGGGCTTTGCCTCCTAGCAGTCGAGCCGGGAAACAAAGTCCACACCTCAAGTGGTTACAGTTTGACTGGAGGTAAAGTATCCGTGTCAAAGCTGTCGCAGGTTTGCTGATCAGTCCCAATCGCTAGAATGGTGCCACGATCTTTAGCAATCGCATAGTCACCGTTATTGGTGTGATACCCAATATCGAAACCACGGGCGAATCCCAGCTGGTCGCCTTCCTGGCTGATTTCAATGACTAATTGAATTTTTTCACCAGGTTGCAATACAGCCGCCGCAGTACCAAATTCGCGTCGGTTCAACCAACCTTCCGCAGCAGCCCGGCTAACAATTTCAGTTTCCGAGGTATCTACAGGAAGTTCTTGACCAACCGGCATGCTCATCAACCAACCATCAGCCTCCGGCGTCAAATAGCCTTGCCAAACCGTCAAATTATGCGGCTCAAACAGCTTAATGGTGTCGAGGTAGAGTTGATACTTGTCGGAAGTATTGCTCACAGTCAAATATGACCAGGCAATATGCGTTCCGAGACGATCAATATCCTTACATGCCATCGAATAACCTTGGCCACCATCATTCACTACTAATGGTCCACTGTTAGTCCATTGGGACTTTGAACAAGCAGTGACAAAAGTAGCTAATAACATAAAAATGGCCAATACGGAAAACCTGCGTTTACACATCATTTCAGAACCGATGCTGGCTCAGCAAACACAAGCTGCGGATTAGGTTCCGAAGGAGCAGATTTGTAACCACAAATTGCAGCCACTCGTTCATTCCCCTTCCCACTAAATTTGTACGCAACAGATACTTTAGTAGTATAGCCAGCTTGCGATGTCAAGAAGATACCAATCATGCTTTTAATGTCTATACCTTCACTCCAAGTCACCGCAGTTGATTCTTCCTTCACAAAGTTCATACCGCCTGTTGCCGCAACGCAGTTTTCGCGCTTTGGTTTAGGGATCCATGATGTGTTATAACTGTAATCACCCCCTGCCACCGAATCAGGCTTGACCTCGTATGAAGACACGTGTGCAAGACCGCACCAATAATCGACAAGATACTTAGAGTAAACAAAGTCTGTGCGGTAGGCACGCGCATGCCTCCCGGTTTGCTTCGGATATGTCCATGTGGCGTTTGAGCTCACAGTAACAGTTCTACTCGCTTTATACGTGCCAGACTTATCGTTAGCAGAAACGCCAACGCCAAGACTGCTTTTTGCCGCATTTGCGAAAGTAAACGTCGCAACAGCATTAGACGTTTCGCTTGCCGTGTAACCAATAATGCCATGTACGCGCCAACTGGCCTTACGTGTGTAGTGTACGGAACCAATACAAGATGTGTTGGCTGCCAGTTGCTTGTTGGTCAGAGGGTTGGGGGGCGCAGCACCTTGAACTGTCAAACTGATTGTCGGCTGATTCAAGGCGGTTTCCCGCAGGTTTGGGCTGGCCCCACTGGGTGGTGGGGCGGATAGTCCAGTGGCAACTGGGCTGTCTTGGTCTAGCTGACCGATCAGCTGGTGGCTGATACCTTGGGATCCCACCACCATTACGCGCATCATCATTCCAGCGGTACGACGCGCACCAGGGATGGCGCTTACCGGAATGTCAAAGCGGCCAGCAGCATTAGTCAAAATGACAGCCACTGGTTGACTGGTGGTGGTTTTGCCGATGGCTTGACCGGTTGGGTCGTCAGCAAATAATTGCACTGGCGTGCCAGCGGGTGCTGGCTTGCCGTTGGCTAAGCGAACTTGACCGGTCATTGACTCGCTGCTGCCCACAGCAGCAGCGGTCTTGGCGGCGGGGTTGCTGCCGGTTTGGAAAACCGGCAAGCCTTGCCAGGTTCCCACCCGGCCGCCATCTGGATTGGTGGCTTGCGCCATCGGCGGGCCAGCCCACAAAACCAAAGCGGCTGCTAAGGCCAGGCTGACCAGTGATGAGATCTGCTGACGCCAGGGGCTGGCGCAGCGGAAATGGGGGCAGTTTTGGGAAGAAAACGTCATTATGACACCTCCTATTGTCTGCCTTACAGTCGAGGGACGATCCCCCGACAGGCGCATACACATTAACAAAATGTCTGGCGTATGTCAAAACTGGGGTAGGCGTGTCGCTGTTTGGTCAGTAGCGAGGTGTCCAACTCGGGTTTGCTGCCAAGTTCCGTTGCAGTGGTGGGCGCATTGCCGACAGGAACTTCTGCGCAGCAATCACAGTGCGCAGAGTTTTGCGGTGTTGGTAGGCTGATGCCGGCTAGTCAGTGACTGGCGTGTCGCTAGATGGTGTCAGACGGCGGAAGATCGCTAGGAACAAACTGTCAGTATGGTGCAAGTCAGTCCACAATTGGCAGGTACCGTCAGGCTGGATGGCATCATCTGGCAAACCCAAGTTTTCCAGCTTGACCAACTCCAGCTCGTCAGCATGCGCAGCCATGAAATCGCTGACCAGCAGGCGAGTTTCTGCAATATGTGGTGAACAAGTTGAATAAGCAACCAGTCCGCCTGGGCGAGCCGCCGCCAAACCAGCTTCAAGCAGTTCAAGCTGCAGCGGAGTCAAACTCGACAAATCGGTTGGTGTATGCCGCCAGCGCGATTCGGGGCGACGCCGCAACGCCCCCAAACCGGTACATGGCACATCCACCAAGACCCGGTCAAAGGTAGCGGAGTCAAACTCGTCCACATCCCGACCGTCAACTTCATAAACCTCAACCACACCTTCAGGTAAAGCCCGGCAAGTTTGGCGAACCAATTCGGCGCGGTGAGCTTGCGGCTCATTAGCCACCAAGGTGGCACCACGACCAGCCGCCAAAGCGCCCAACAGGGCAGCTTTGCCACCCGGACCAGCGCACAGGTCAAGCCAAAGCTCACCAGCAGCTTGCTCGGGCAAAGCGGCGGTTTCCGGCTGCCTGGCCGGCTGCTCAGTGGATTCTTCTGGCAC
>JAIRPS010000193.1 GCA_031256885.1 Bifidobacteriaceae bacterium
CGACTTGGTTTAGCTTGTTGAGGTGGTTTGGGTATCATCTGGCGGTAAGCGGCACCAGCGCTCAACTACCAGCCCAGCAGTCATCAAAGCAGCAGCCGCTACACAGGCTAAGGCAGCTAAGAAGGTTCGACTGCGGAAAGCTGGTATTGCCCAATTCGCAAAACAAATCAAAGCCACTCCAGCGTAAGCACCGCACAGGGCAACGCCCACAATTGCACAAGTTTTGGCAAAGGTCAGCACGCTGGCGGCGCGTAGCGGATCAACAGTGCGGCCCCTCTGCCCGCCGGTCACTTGGCGCACCGGCCAACCAAGCGTTAGCAAACCGACTGCCACGAGCGCTAGCAAAGCTGCGCTAACCCACGGTAAAGACAGCAGTTCCGGGCGTTGATCAGCCAAGACGCGACCAACAAGGACTGCTGCTACAAAGCAAGTAGCTCCCGTCAGCAGCAAGCTACGAAGCCGTGTCAGTTGCATCTGACAACCCTACTGACTGATCGCCCTGGTGTGCAGCCCGGCTGGTCAGTCAGTAGGGTTCAGCCTTCAATGTGGAGCAAGTACTACCTAATGAATCAGGGCACCAGGTAGTCTGCCGCGCGGTACAACTCGTACCATTCTTCTCGGCTCAAGGTGATGTCCGCACCGGCGCATGCGCCTGCTATGCGTTGCGGATTGGTAGTGCCGGTAACTACCTGCATATTTGCCGGGTGCCGGGTGATCCAAGCCGTAGCAATTGCAATGGGCGGTACAGCGTATTTTTCGGCTAAACGGTCGAGCACATCGTTCAGCTCTTTGTAATTGTGGCGATCCCCAATGAAGCTGCCCGTGAAAAATCCGGCCTGATAGGGCGACCAGGCTTGCAGCGTAATCTGATGCAAACGACAGTAATCCACCAAACCGGCTGCTCGCTCAACCGACTGGGGTAGGGCTTGCATGTTCATGGCAACACCCTGAGCGATGATTGGCGCATGGGTGATTGACAGTTGTACCTGATTTGCTACCAACGGTTGCCTCACCGCTGTTTTGAGGAGTTCAATCTGGCCAACGGTGTGGTTGGAAACACCAAAATGGCGCACCTTGCCCTGAGCGTGGAGTTTGTCAAAGGCACCGGCAATTTCTGCCGGTTCCATCAGCGCATCAGGCCGGTGTAACAACAGCACATCAATATAGTCAGTGCGCAGCGCTTTGAGCGACCCTTCCACGGCGCTGAGGATACGTTCAGCCGAAAAGTCGAAGTACGGCCCATTTTCACGCACAATTCCGCACTTGGTCTGCAGCAACACTTTCTCGCGTTGTGAGCTGCTCCAGTTCAGAGCATCACCGAGGCGTTGCTCAGCTGAATGATCTGTGGGGCCGTACACATCTGCCGTGTCAAGCATGGTCACCCCCCGGCTGAGACCGGCGTCCACCAGTTCACGAATCTGTTCGTCACTGCGGTCCATGATGCGCATTAGGCCGATGACGATTGCTGAGACAGGCTGTTCAATGCCCGCCATGTGGATAGTCTTCATGGTTGTCTTTCCTTGGTCAAGAATCATAAGGACAGTAGTCAAGCCTAGTACACTGGGTTGACTATTCTCAAAAATCCTGTTTTCTACTGTGGTGCGTCTGCGGGACGGCGGGTCAACCTGGCAAGATAGGTTCATGCATTTAGCACCGCAAACGCTTACAGATCGCCCGCGTTACGCCTTAGCTCGCCGCCTGGCAGTGACATTTTTGGCTGTTGGCTTGGCTGGCTGGGCAAGTGGACCGTATCATCCAGTGTCGAGAGCTGGGGCTGCTGAAGACCCGTCTGATCTGTACAGCCAATCGGTTGAATGGTTCGACTGCCCGGACGATCAAGGTGAGTGTGGCACTGTGCAGGCACCATTGGATTGGTCTAACCCTGACGGGCAGCGCATCACTGTGACTTTTGCGGTTAGCCGTGCCACTGATCCAACCAAACGGCAGGGTTCGCTGCTGGTCAACCCTGGGGGACCGGGCGCTTCTGGCATATCCTCACTGAGCTATTTGGTGGCTGGCCTGCCTGAGCAAGTCACTGCCCGCTATGACATTGTTGGTTTTGACCCGCGCGGTGTTGGTTTGACTATGCCGGTTAAATGCCTGGAAGATCAGGAACTGGGTGAGTTTGTGGAATGGCTTCCCCGCGGTGATGCTGACACTGCTATACCGGAAGCGCACGTTTTGGCAGATGGTTTTGCCCAAGCCTGCTTGGAGCAGACAGGTGAAGCTCTCGGTTTCATTGACACACGTTCAACCGCACGTGACATGGACGTTATTCGTGCTGCCTTGGGTGATGAAAAGCTCAACTACGTGGGCTACTCCTACGGCACTTTCCTGGGGGCGCTCTATGCGCAGGAGTTTCCGGAGCGGGTTGGGCGAATGGTTTTAGATGGTGCGGTCAATCCGCTGAAAACCTCAGAACAGGACAGCGCTGAACAAATGGGGGCCTTTGAGCAGGCACTTGAACATTATGTGCAAGATTGTTTAGATTCCACCGATTGCCCACTCAATGGTACGGTGGAACAAGCTGTTGACCAGATCCGTGAGTTGATTGCTGGTTTGGTTGAGCAACCATTGTCAACCAGTTTTGATGGGCGTGAGTTGTCGGATGCAATGGCTCTGATGGGCGTTTTGGCTGCGTTGTACTCGCAGGATGCTTGGCCAATGCTGACCCTGTCGTTGGATCAGGCGCTGAACCAAGCGGACGGCACTGCGCTGCTTGTCTTGGCAGACACATACTATGAGCGTGATTCGGCTACTGGCGCTTTCCAAACCAACATGTTTGAGGCTTTCACGGCAATCAGTTGTCTTGATAAGCCAGTCGATGCGCGCCGTCAGGCAATTGACGCGGCGGATCAGTTGATGCTGGAAGCTTCCGGAACGTTTGGGCCATATTTCCGTTTGGGAGCGATCGGTTGTGCTGAGTGGCCATATCCGGCGGCTTTTCAGCCGCAGGCGATTTCTGCACCGACTGCTGACCCGATTGTTGTGGTGGGAACAACTGGTGATCCGGCAACTCCGTATGCTGATGCCAAGGCTTTGACTGAACAGTTAGAATCAGCCGTATTGGTCACCTATGAAGGTGAGGGACATACCTCATTTGGCCAGGGTGGCTGTGTTGACGAGCCGGTTGGTGACTACCTTGTGGGTGGCAAAGTGCCAGCGGAAGGTTTCACCTGCGGTGGTTGACAGCTTGGCTCAAGTCAAGCCAAAACTGTCGCTGAGCCGCCCGATGGCGTGAGCTGTGGTTGGTCTGTCACGCTCAGCGATCGCGCAGCCGCTTGATCAGGTTGCCGCCCGAAAATGGCAAACTCAATATGGTGGATGCTGACAGGATAAGCCCAAAGTACTGCACTAATACTCGTCCGCAGTAGTAACTGATCAAACGTGGTTGGTCACTGTGAACAATCCATAAGGTCAGCCAGGCAGTGACTATCAATCCGGCCACTATGCAGATCATTAACCATTCAAACACAAGTTGTAAAGAAACTTCCTTCTGCGAAAAGCCAATCACTCGTCGTAACGCAAATTCGTTACGACGCGAAATCCACACAATAGTCAGCATTATCATGGTAACAAGCGCGCCGGCCGCCCATGCCCAGCGGTCAAACCGTTCAGTCCAGCCTTTGAGCATTCCGCTTGCATCATGTGGGGTTAGCGCAGCAATTTTGGTGTGCTCATCAGTAGCTCCAAAATAGGATTGAGCTAAAGCAGCCACATCTTCTTTTGCGCCAACTTCTGCCTCTATCCAACACTGGTCAACTTGTTGATCGGCAGCCGTCCAAATGATCCAGCGGTTTTGCTGAGCGGCTCGGTTAGATAAATTCACAATTTCATCAACTGGCCATGTCTCCTCTTCAACTGTTGCCAGAGTTTGCCCTGCTACTAAACCCACATCACGGGCAATGGCAGCGCCAACCAGCACAGCAGTTTTGCCACCACGAATTGCTTCACTGCTAGGTGCAATGATTTGAAAATATCCTGGTGATGCTGATGCGGTCTGAATGGCAACACCTGGGGCCAGAGTTGAGTGAACAACTTGTCTGAAACGGATTCCGCCAGAAGCTTTAACGCCATCAGCTTGTCCAATCAATTGGCAAAGCCTAGCCGATATGAGCTCACCGTCCTGGTTTTTTACCGTCAAGACTTCTGAACCTGAGTCGACTGCCTGAAAATACTGTCTATAAAACCGGGCTGCTGAAGCGCCCTCAAGAAAACATGCCATGCCAGCCCAAATAGCAACTGTAAGAATCAGTAGTACTGACCTGCCTAGCAAACTTCGGCAAGTGGCTATTGCTTCGCGTACCACAATAGTCATGTTGTGCCTGCCCGCAGTATTTGATCAGATATTACAGTGCCGTCACGTAAACGCACCAGTCTGTCAAGTTGACTGGCTAGGAATTCATCATGGGTGGCTACCAGTACAATGCGTGAACTGGCGGCCATACGTAAAGCATCAGCCACTAGTTGGGTGTTTGCATGGTCAAGTTGGGCGGTTGGTTCGTCTGCAATAATCAGTGGACGCTCTTGTGTCAGTGCACGTGCTAGAGCAATGCGTTGAATTTCACCGCCGGAAAGCTCCTCAATCAGTGCTGTTGACCGGTTGGCTAGACCTACGCGCGCAATCTCAAGTAATGCCCGGTTACACGCTTGTTGGCGTGTGCTGCACTGGCGTAAACAGCCAAGCATCACATTGTCTAGAACGGTACGTTTTGGCAGCATATGTAAACTTTGGAAAACCCAAGCGGTTTCTGCTTGCAAATGCCGCCCTGTAGCTAGTGTTCCGGTTGTTGTATGCAGGCTAGCGGTGCCGCGCGAAGGTCGTAACAAACCAGCCGCAATTGACAGTAAGGTTGATTTTCCTGAACCAGATGGGCCCATGATCGCGGTTGCGCTGCTGTGGTTGAGGATCAAACTGACAGCCGAAAGGGCCGCCCGGGTGGCGTGGCGACTATAACGGTGCGTGACTGCTGCGATGTTTAACTGCATGGTGGCAGCTCCGCTACAGCAGCCGGGTTGACCAATATTTTGGCATCAGGATTGGCCAATGGTTCAAGGAATGTTGCAGTGGCGCTACCGGAAACTACCGTAACCGGCAGGGCGGTTAGGTGGCTTGTGCTCTGGGTGTCGCTTGCCACCCAGATACAGGTTTGGCTGCCTTGGTTGAGCACTGCGGTTGTTGGCACACTGGCCACTTGACGTGGTGTTTTGTAGCGTAATGTGCCGCTCAGCGATTCGCTGCCTGGCTGGGCTTGTTGACGCAGTTCAGCCACACTGGCGTCGGATAATTGGCCTTCTTCAATGTTCAAGCGGTTGCCAAACTCGGTTGTTTCAAACACCCATGGCTGTTCATTGTTGAGTGCTAAGGGTTGACCTTCAAGGTCTTGGATTGTGGTTCTGACTAGCCGCTGCCGGCCAGTTAGAACCACCTCGCCAGCTGCTGGTGCTGGTGATCCGACTGTCGCAGCGATGCTGCCGAGACGCAGTTTTTCTTTCGGTAACCAGATGATCCATGCAGGATCAAAGGATTCAACCGTGCTTGTTGCGGCGACTTGTAAATATTGGGTTTGCAGGTCTTTGACACCTTGGGTGGTTGCTGCTGTCCAAGTGTTGCCATTGGTAGCACTCAAACCAAGCTCTGATAAGACTTGGTTGAGCATGGCCACATCTGCACCGGAGTCTTGGGGAACTAAGGAACGCCAAAACGGTCTAACGCTAGCAAAGGCAATGCGGGTCACACCGTTGATTGCCAATACTGCTTGCCCGCTTTTGAGCACGTCACCTGGTTTAACTAAAACATCTGTGACTGTACCTTCCCAATTGGGTGCCAAAATTTGTTTACCTTTACCCCATTGCAGAGACACAACCGCCTCAGTTGCACCAGATAAGGTTTCAGGCAAAGCCCGACCATAAACCGGTGTAACAACATTAGCTGCTTGGTTTAACGGGTCGTCTGTGTTAATAAGCCACCAGACTGCGCCAAGAGGTGCGACCGCTAAAGCGAACAAAATTAGGGCAACCGTTACTTGTCCCAGGCGCACTCCCCTTCGGCGCGAGCGCCGAAGGGGAGTGGTGGTTGATACTTGCTCAGCCATCAGCCGGAAGGGTTGTGAAGAAACCTGTATACTGTTCGTAACAGGTCATCCATTGTTGGCGTGTTTCTCTGGTCATTGCTGCGTAGATTTGATCTTCCTCAGCATTTTCTGAAACAGATATACCAACATTTCGCAAACATGCAATCACTTCTGGTTTGACAGCTTCACGCTCAGCTGGTGACAACAATGATTGAGCAACCCAGACACGACTCACCTCTAAGGCATACTCTTTGTAACAACGGTCATAAGCCTCATCGTATTTGGCTGATAATTCAGCCAGCTGAGCATCAGTGTCCGCAGTCATCTCATTAGAGAAGCCAAATATGTCTTGCACCCATTCGGGTTGAGCGGGGCTGAATCCAGCTTCTTTCACGCACTGCCACTGCGCAAAAATCGCCTTCTCATACTCATCTTGTGTGACATGCCCGTCAGCGATGATTTCTTTTTGGAAATCGGAGGTTCGGGCTTGAAGTGCAGCCAAATCCAGTTGGTTGAGCTGATTGTCTTTGCGTGTCAATGAGCATGCGCACATTGCCACCATTAAAATGGTAGCGAGAATCACAGTTACAATGCGCTTCATTGCACTGCTCACTTCTTGATCTTGACCGCCGGCGCACCTGGTGCCCAGGCGCTGGGAACGCCGTGGCTGGAAGCGCAGCCCTCGGCGGTGGCTAAGGCAGGGGTAGCGGGTACTACGGGAACAACAATGGCAACGCTGACCAGTGCCAGCGCGCCTAACATGGCTAAGAGTCGTCGCAAAACGATCCCTCCTTATGGTCATGGGAAGCTCACCACCCTTCCCTCCCCCGACTAGAGGAGACGAAGGTAAACCGAGCTATCCCTTACGGTCATTAGCTGCGATCCTTTGTTGGTCGCTTGGGGGGAGCGGTAACAGTTTACTAGCGGCGACATAACAAATCAGGCGTGTCGCGCAATGTTCGCTAAGAGCTTAATTTTTAGGGCGTGTCGGCGGTGCGTTGGGTTTGGGGTACCTGGTTGGTAACTGATTGAACAGGGATGCCCGCTTGGAGCCGCCTAAGGGAATCGAACCCTTGACCTATTCATTACGAGTGAATCGCTCTGCCGACTGAGCTAAGGCGGCCGGACCGTCTAAACGGTACCGAGCGGGCAGTTTAGCATGAACCGGTGTAAGCCTGGGCCGCCGCCGGTCAATTTGACCCCTTTCCCGGGTGGGTATGCCTGGATTGTGGCTGATGACCAGCTAACCAGCAAAGTCGCGCTGCAGAACGGTTAGCTTCCCCCAGGTAGGCAAAACCTACACCCAGGAGGCAGCGACGTTGGCAAAAATGTCAAGGGCATCCGGTTCGCCAATAGTGACGCGCACGCCGCAGCCGTCAAATGGTCTGACAATCACGCCAGCGCTGGCCGAGGCTTGGGCCAAGGCAACAGCGTCACCACCACATGGCAAATAAACGAAGTTGGCTTGACTGTCTGGAATACTCCAGCCTTGTTGGCGCAGACGTTGGCTCAAATAATTCCGTCCCTCCACGGTTTTGGCTACCCGCTGGCGCATTTCATCCTGCGCGCCCAAAGCGACCAATGCAGCGTGTTGAGCGCCAGCATTGACCGCAAATGGAGTGTATGCCGCGCGCAAGGCGGACACCAGTTTGGGGCGCCCCAACAGGTAGCCGCAACGCAGCCCAGCCAGACCGTAAGCTTTTGAAAAAGTTCGCAACACCACCAGGTTGGGGAACTCATCTAAAAAGTCCAGCCCGTTGGCGGCAGCGGGCTCAGTGACGTACTCAATGTATGCCTCATCAAGGATTACTAGTACTTGCGGCGGTACTGCGGACAAAAAATGTTGGACTTGCTGGGTGGACAAGGCGGGGCCGGTTGGATTATTGGGGGAGCAAAGCAAACAAATGCGCGTTTGCGCAGTGATGGCGGCGGCTAGAGCAGTCAAATCGTGGCTGAACTGATCATCCAGTGGCACTTGCAGGCTGGCTGCGCCAGCCAACTGCACAGCGATCGGGTAGGCCTCGAATGAACGCCAAGCATAAACCACCTGCTCACCAGGCCCAGCAAAAGTTCTGATGACATGCTCAATCAGTGCTTCTGAGCCGTTGCCAACCAGCACCTGGTCGCTGGCTAGGCCATAGTGCTGGGCTAGGGCAGCCGTCAATGATTCGCTGAAAATCTCAGGGTAACGGTTGGCTTCCGTGGCGGTATCAGCCAAGGCGGCCATAACGCTGGCCAGAGGAGGGAAAGGCGATTCGTTGGAAGAAAGTTTGTAAGCGCGCTGCCCGGTTGGTGGTCGAGCACCGGGAATGTATGTGGGAAGGTTGGCAATACGGTTGGGGATTGGCACCTTGACGCTCACACCACCACACTAGGTGATTGCTCCGGCAACCGTCTCAGTTGTGACGGTGCGCCGCCTGAAAAGATTGTCCCAACCAATACAGGTGGCCAATCCGGCAGCCAATCTGGTAACGCTTTCGGCACACGCCTGCGAGGCGCAATGCGAGCGGCCAATCCGGCACCCTTTCTGACAACTGTCACACCTACCTCAGCGGGCCAACCCGCAATTTACGCACTCAACCCGTTGACTGATTGCCACCACCCGGCGCTGGTGCAGCTTGCTTGGGTCAAGTGATGTGACAGACTCAAGGCATGACTGAGTTTTTGACGCGCGTGGTTGTCAACGCGATCGCTCTGTGGCTGGTGGACAGCTTGTGGGATTCAATCTATGTCACCCCGCAAGGCGGCAGCATCAGCCAGTGGGCATTGGTGTATTTGGTGATTGGTTTGATCCTGACACTGGTTAACTCGATCATCAAACCAGTCATCAAAGTCCTCGCCTTCCCGTTGATGTTACTCAGCTTTGGCTTGTTCGCGCTGCTGGTCAACGCTTGGCTGCTTGAACTGGTTTCACGCATCAGCCAGCACACGCCGGCTGGCTTACACATTGAGAACTTCAGCAGTGCAATTGCTGCCGGTCTGGTGCTTGCCCTACTCAGTTCACTGATCGCGGTACCGTTGCGTCGATTAGCTCGGCGGCGCTAACACGATGTTCGCGGCTACCCCTTGGGGGCACTGTCATGTGTCGATTGTTTCTGCGGCGGCACAAGTGGTGGGGGCGTTACTATGGGAGCGATCGGACATTGCTTTGAATTGTCGGATACTGGCGGCATTCCATCAATTGGCC
>JAIRPS010000199.1 GCA_031256885.1 Bifidobacteriaceae bacterium
TGTCCAGCGCGCGTTTGAGCACGGCTGCTGGCTCTGAGTCGGTCTTGGCGGCTGCGCCCGCTAAAGCACCGTAGACAATCGACTGGGCGATGGTTTTTTTGCCATCCAACAGCACCTTGTTAACCAGTTGGGTTACCAAAGTGGAGTGGTAGACAGGGTCAGCGATCAGTGGTCGCTTAGGAGCTGGGCCCTTGCGTGGCATCAGTTCTTCTCCTTCTTGGCACCGTAACGGCTACGCGCCTGCTTGCGATCCTTGACACCTTGAGCGTCCAGCGAACCGCGCACAATCTTGTAACGCACACCCGGCAGGTCCTTCACACGACCGCCGCGCACCAGCACAATCGAGTGCTCTTGCAGGTTGTGGCCAACTCCAGGAATGTAGGCAGTAACCTCAATCCCATTGGAAAGTTTGACACGGGCCACCTTACGCAAGGCCGAGTTTGGTTTCTTGGGTGTGGTAGTGAACACACGGGTGCACACGCCACGCCGTTGCGGGCTGCCTTTGAGAGCTGGGGTGTTGGTCTTCCCAGCCTTGGCGCTACGGCCTTTGCGAACGAGCTGCTGAATAGTTGGCACTACTGCTCCATCTACATCAAATTGCGGGCGAACACGGCAGGGTTCCCTGCCGCATTGGACATGACGCGCCAACGCGCGCCACAACGCCCAGCCGGGGCCGGGCACGAAGGTCTAACTTACCGGTTTGTGCCGTCACAAGCAAACCGAAATCAGCATTTGACACAAAACCGGACAGACTTTTCAGCCAGATGAGCCGCCACCGGCCCCACCGCAAAGCTCATTCAGCTACCACCTGATCAAGCAAAGCCGCTGGTAAATAGCCGGAACTGTCCTGTTCACCACGGCGTTTGCGGCTGAGTTGCTTGTCGGTTAGCAGTAAATATTGGTTAGCTACACCGGCAGTGCCGGGATCATTCCAAGTTGTATCAACTACCCGCCAATGGTCTTTCAGATGCACCTTATTCCAGGCATGAGCCTCACCACCCGCTTGGCCAGTAACCACCACAGACTGCAAGCCGGCGGCTTTAGCCAGCGCCTGAAAAGCCTGAGCATACCCCAAACATACAGCTTTTTTACTGGCTAAAGCACCCAGCGCAGTGAAAGAAGCGCTATGGTCAGCCGCAGTGATGAGGTTTTCTAAAACCGAACGGTTGGGATCATAGGCCGCCTTGTCATAAGACAAATGCTCAGTGAGATAGTCATTCAACGCCCTGACCTGCTCAGTTTCACTCATCTGGGGGGTCAGGGTTTGTGACACTGCCCGCTCCACCAAGCGAGCCAATTGCGCCCGTGATGCCGCAGCAGCAGTTTGGTCTTGCGACCAACCACCCACACAAAACGCCACAGCGGACTGATCGGAGACATACAAGGTAGCCCCCAACATATACGGATTTTGGTATCCCACCTCAACTAACGCTTCCGCCGGTGTGACGTCCCAAACAGTTGGCGGCGGCTGCATGCAGGTGGCACCCGCCAACAAATTGGCTTCCACAAACCGCCCCAACCGGGAGAACGCAAAACTCGGTAAATCAACCGTTGGCTGGGTTGTTGCCAGTTGTGCATCAGCCAAGACAGGCGGACCACCGGCATATTCAACCAGTTCGTCACCATAGTTTTCCTGCTCCTGAACCGCCGCTTTGGCCTGGCGGTTTTGCTGGCGCAGCTGACGTTTAGCGGTTTTGCTGAGACGCCCACCCTGCACAGCCGAGCCACACAAATACACCCGTTCACGCAAGTTGGCAGCCAGCGTTTGCAACACCAAACGCACACAATCAACCCGCTGGCTACCCGCAGGTCCGCTCACTTTACGTTGCACACCAACCGTTTCAGCCAATACAACCAGCCGATGCCGCAACACAGTTTGCCCGTCAGCCATACTGACTGCTAAACGATCCGGCAACTTAGCCGGATCAAACACCAACGGCTGGTTTTTGACATCAAACACTGCTGCGCTGGGACGTAATAGATAGGTATTAGCCACCTCAGCTAACCGATAAGGCAAACGACTAGCCAGTTCCGCAACATCAAAACTGCCCGGCGCAGAAGTCAAAGAGCCTGCACCATGAGCGGTCACCGTGATTTGGAGCGCCCGACGAATCGCCGGGTCGTCACCACGCCAACCCTCCCCCACATTGTCTTGAAAAGCTTGCGGATTGCCGCCATCAACCGTCAAGAATTGGTCAAGATCAGTTGAGTCAGGCTGCCACGAAGTGACAGTCACCGTCTCATCAAACAACAGGCGGTCGCCCACACCTTTAACCTGGTAAAACAGCGCACCCGGCACTGGCGTCCAGACAATCAAGGGCAGACCAGCTTGGTCAACCAAGCCGCTGACCTCCGGCGTTTGCAAAACCGCCGATGACGCAGTGCTCGCCGCCGGCACCGTGGCAAGCTGATCAGAACTGAAGCGGGCAGTAGGGCTGGGGGAATCAACACAGCTCGCCAGCATCAACCCAGCCGCCGCTAAACCAGTCAGCCGCAAGATGCGGCTGACATGGCCAAAAACCAGCGGTTTGGGTGCCACGAGATACCCCCAAAGGCTTGGCTGAAGCCAAGCAGCGACCTAAGTTAGTTCCTCAAAGGTGATGTCAGAAACTTGCCCCGGTTCACCAATCTGATCGCTGAAAGCAGGGAACTCAATCTCCTCGTAACCAAAAGTCGGGTACAACTCGGCTTTGGCAGCCTCAGTTGGCTCAACCGAAACGTTGCGATACAGCGCCAAGCCGGTGCCTGCCGGAATCAGCTTGCCAATAATCACGTTTTCTTTCAAACCAACCAGCGGATCATTACGACCAGAGATCGCTGCCTCAGTCAACACCCGCGTGGTTTCCTGGAAAGATGCCGCCGACAGCCACGAATCGGTAGCCAAGGAAGCTTTAGTGATACCCATCAACTCGGGGCGGCCAGAAGCTGGTTTACCACCTTCCGCAACCACCCGACGGTTCTCATCTTCAAACCGTTCACGAGCGCACAACTCGCCCGGCAGCAAAGATGTGTCACCAGTTTCCAAAACTGTCACCCGCCTGAGCATTTGCCGCACAATTACCTCAATGTGCTTGTCATGAATCTCCACGCCCTGCGAGCGGTAGACATCCTGAACCTGCTCCACCAGGTGTTTTTGCACTTCGCGCGGCCCCAGAATACGCAACACTTTCTTCGGATCAACCGCGCCAGGCGTCAACTGCTGCCCAACATCCACATGCTGGCCATCCTCAATCAGCAGCCGCGTCCGCTTGGAAACCGGGTAGACCAACTCCTCGGTACCGTCATCGGGCGTGATTACGAGGCGGCGAGCGCGGTCTGAATCATCAATCGCAATGCGGCCTGAAGCTTCAGCGATCGGCGCTTCACCTTTCGGCGTGCGGGCCTCAAACAACTCTTGGACACGCGGCAAACCCTGCGTAATGTCATCAGCGGAAGCCACACCACCAGTGTGGAAAGTACGCATCGTCAACTGCGTACCCGGCTCACCAATCGACTGAGCAGCGATAATACCAACAGCCTCACCAATGTCCACCAGCTTGCCGGTCGCCAAAGAACGGCCGTAACACATGGCGCAAGTGCCAACTCGTGACTCGCACAGCAGAACCGAACGGACCTTGACCCGTTCAATGCCCGAAGCCAACAGCACGTCAATCAAACCGTCGGAAACATCCGAACCCGCCGCAGCCAAAATAGTGCCAGCGGAATCTTCGACATCGGCCGCTAAAGTCCGGCCACGCACCGAAGTTTCAACCTTCTGATGTCGTGTCAAAGTGCCATCCGCACCGGCAACCGCCACCGCTAAAGTCAGGCCGCGTTCAGTCCCGCAATCAGCCTCACGCACAATCACATCCTGTGAAACATCAACCAGACGGCGTGTCAAATAGCCGGAGTCGGCTGTGCGCAATGCTGTGTCAGCCAAACCTTTACGGGCACCGTGCGTGGCAATGAAGTACTCCACCACGCTCAAACCCTCACGGTAGTTTGACTTGATTGGGCGTGGGATGATTTCACCCTTCGGGTCAGCCACCAAACCACGCATACCAGCGATCTGACGCACCTGCATCCAGTTGCCGCGCGCCCCCGAACCGACCATGCGGAACACCGTATTGCGCTCTGGGAAACTTTCGCGCATCGCCTTATCGACGTCCTCAGTGGCCTTTGACCAGATTTCAATCAACTCTTGACGACGCTCATCGTCAGTGATCAGACCGTTGTCAAACTGGTCTTGCACACGCGAAGCCTTCGCCTCATAGGAACGCAAAATCTGTGGTTTAGCCGACGGTGTGACCACATCAGAGATTGCAATGGTCACGCCGGAACGGGTTGCCCATTTGAAGCCAGCTGCTTTCAAAGCATCCAATGAGGCAGCAACCTCAACTTTTTGGTAGCGCTCAGACAACTCGTTGACAATTGCGCCGAGTTCTTTCTTATCTACCTCACGGTTCACAAACGGGAAATCAACTGGCAGCGCTTCGTTGAACAAACAACGACCCAAAGTGGTGCGTAACACCACAGCATGGCCGGCTTGCCAATCATCAGGTACCTGCGTATTAGCGCTGGGCACCAGTTCGTCCATCAAAATATTGACTGAGGCATTGAGATCAAGCTCACCAGCATCGAAAGCCATGATTGCCTCAGCAACCGAGCTGAATGAGCGGTCCGCACCTGGCACATTTTGACGTTCCGAAGTCAGGTGATTCAACCCGATCACCATATCTTGGGTTGGTAAAGTGACCGGGCGGCCATCTGAAGGCTTGAGAATATTGTTGCTGGACAGCATCAAAATACGTGCCTCAGCCTGCGCTTCCGCACTCAACGGCAAGTGGACCGCCATCTGGTCGCCATCAAAGTCAGCGTTGAAAGCGCCGCAAACCAGTGGGTGAAGATGAATCGCTTTACCCTCCACCAGTTGCGGCTCAAAGGCTTGAATACCCAAACGGTGCAAGGTCGGTGCACGGTTCAGCAGTACCGGATGTTCAGTGATGACCTCCTCAAGCACATCCCAAACTTCCGAATGCTGACGTTCGGCCATGCGCTTAGCTGATTTGATGTTCTGAGCATGGTTCAGATCAACCAGCCGCTTCATCACAAACGGCTTGAACAACTCCAAAGCCATGGTTTTTGGCAGACCGCACTGATGTAGTTTCAGCTGCGGGCCAACCACAATCACCGAACGTCCGGAATAGTCCACACGCTTGCCCAAAAGGTTCTGCCGGAAACGACCCTGCTTGCCTTTAAGCATGTCAGAGATCGATTTCAATGGCCGGTTACCCGGACCAGTGACCGGACGGCCACGCCTACCATTGTCAAACAAGGAATCAACGGCTTCTTGCAGCATGCGCTTCTCATTGTTGACAATGATCTCTGGCGCGCCTAAATCAAGCAGCCGCTTGAGACGGTTGTTCCGGTTGATCACCCGCCGGTAAAGATCATTCAAGTCGGAGGTGGCAAACCGGCCACCGTAAAGCTGAACCATTGGCCGCAAGTCCGGTGGGATTACCGGAATGCAATCGAGCACCATACCCTGGGGTGAGTTTTGCGTGGTCAAAAAAGCGTTGACAACCTTCAACCGTTTCAGCGCACGGGTTTTACGCTGACCAGTACCGGTGGCAATGATCTCACGCAGCAAGGTTGCTTCAGCATCCAAGTCAAAGTTGGCCAGCCGGGCTTTGATTGCCTCAGCGCCCATTGCGCCTTTGAAATAGCTGCCGTAGCGATCCTGCAAACGCCGGTAAAGGCTTTCATCGCCTTCGAGGTCGGAAACCTTCAAGCTTTTGAAGCGTTCCCAAACCGCCTCCAGATCAGCCAGTTCTTTCTCAGCGGCGCGGCGAATCCGTGCCATCTCGCGTTCGCCACCGTCACGTGTCTTCTTGCGTACATCAGCACGCGCCCCGCTGGCTTCCAAAGCCGCCAAGTCCTTCTCTAAGGTGCTGGCAACTTTTTCAATATCCGTGTTCATTCTGGCAGTGATCTGGTCACGCTCAATGTCAATCTCTGCCTGCAATGTTGGCAGATCATCATGACGGCCTGACTCATCCACCTCAGTGATCATGTAGGCAGCAAAGTAGATGACCTTCTCCAAGTCCTTCGGCGCCAAGTCCAGCAGATAGCCCAGGCGCGACGGCACGCCCTTGAAGTACCAGATGTGCGTCACGGGGGCGGCCAGTTCGATGTGGCCCAT
>JAIRPS010000210.1 GCA_031256885.1 Bifidobacteriaceae bacterium
AAGATGAACGCGATCTCTTCCTGGTTGATTGCCCTGATCATGACTGCCCGGCTGGCTGAACACTTGAGTTCACCATATGTGCGCATGTACACTCCATCAGTCCATGGTACGTGTGGCACAACGTAACATCCTGACGCGAGTCCCGCTTGCGCTAGTGGCGTGTCAACTACTGCCACTGGCAGGCCAGTGGCTAAGCCGAGGGCCAGCACCGACCCTGCGGCAATGTGCTTCAACTTCATGGTAAGCACTCCTTTTCTTTGTCCCTGACAATCCCCAAACGGTTCGTCCGCTGGGGACAATGTCTTGCCCTGACATCTCCGGACGGTCCCTCCGCCGGAGAACTTGCAGCAACTATCTTACCGCGACTTGCCGCATCGCTGTCAAGCATGTTTGGCGTCGTGTTGCAAACTGGTGGCCCCCGTGGCTGCCCTCAACTAAGCCGAGGAACCAAACTATACCCGGGGGGGCATAAACGTAACTAGTTTTCGCTGTCGGTACGCCGAGCTAAGGCTTCAGTAACTGCTTCACTAACGCCATCGGTCACGTAATCATTGATCACACCGCCAGCGGCAGCCACTTGTTTAACAATAGTGGAAGAAACATAACCAAAACGCGGCCGCGCAACCAGAAAAACTGTTTCAATTAAACCAAGACGGCGGTTCATGTGGGCTTGAGGTTCTTCAATTAGTAAATCAGCTGTGGAACGCAATCCTTTAACGATAGCGCTGGCACCAACTGTTTTACAAAAATCCACCAATAAACCGGGTAAAGCCATTACACGCACACCCTGTAAATCAGCGACGGCGCGTTCAACTAAAACAATCCGTTCCTCCACCCCGAGCAGGTGGTTTTTCCCCGCCTGTAAGGCAACAGCCACAATCACCTCATCGAACAGGCCGCGGGCGCGCTCAATCAGGTCAAGGTGACCAAGCGTGATCGGATCAAAGGAGCCAGGAAACACTGCAACACTCATAGCTTTAACCTACTCCCCCAGGCGGCTGGTTGCTTGCGCTAAATGCACGGCAGTATCCCCCCAAACGCGGCTGCGTTCAACTTGCCAACCAACCGGCCATTGTGGTGCTGGAGCACCATTGGAACGTTCAACCGCCAGCCAAGCAGCATCAGCTAACTTGCCAGAACTAGCCAAACGGCCAAGTAAGCCATCTAAAGCACTGGGGGGTAAAGCATAAGGTGGGTCAATTAACACTAGATCAAAAGGAGCTTCCGGCAATAGCCAGTTGACCACTGCTTCTGCCCGGCCAACCACCACCCGAGCAGGCAAACCCAGGTTGCGGGCGTTGCTGGCAGCCACTCTTGCGGCGGGGCGCGCCGATTCAACCAATACCACCGCACTGGCTCCACGCGAAGCAGCCTCCAAGCCTAATGCACCGGAACCGGCAAACAGGTCAAGCACATGACAATCAGTCAAGTCCAGGCGATGTTCCAGCAAACTGAACAAGGCTTCACGCACCCGCTGGGCGGTTGGACGTGTGCCGCTGGTCGGCACGGCTAAACGTTGCCCACCAACCAGGCCGGCAATGATCCGGGTCATGTGCGCTCCAAGAAGGCTTGTCGCTGCGCCAAGGTGCTAGCCAAATGGTGAACCAGAGCGGGATGGTTAGCCAAGCTTGGATCCTGTTCCACCAGCGGCTCAGCAGCCTGACGGGTGCGGCTAATCAGCTTGGCGTCACGCAGTACGCGCAATAATCTGAGACTGCGCCGACTGCCTGACTGGTTGACCCCTAAAATGTCGCCTTCACGGCGCAACTCCAGGTCAGTTTCCGCCAACACAAAGCCATCCTGGCTGGCAACCAAAGCTTCTAAGCGCCCAGCGGCTGGAGTGTCGCTGGCTGGTTCAGCCACCAGCAGGCAAACCCCGGGTGCTTGGCCGCGACCAATCCGGCCACGTAACTGATGCAGTTGCGCTAAACCAAAGCGGTCAGCATCTAAAACCACCATAATGCTTGCCTGCGGCACATCAATACCTACTTCAATCACCACAGTGGCCACCAATACGGGAGTGCTGCCGTCAGCGAACCGGGCCATTGCTTGATCTTTAGCTTCGGCACTCAGTTTGCCGTGCACAATGCCAATATCAATGCCTGCCAAAGCAGCGGTTTGACGCAGTTGTTCCGCTACATCAACCACATTGGCCAGATCAGTGCTCGACTCGTCAAGTAACGGTTCAGCGTTTTCAGCTTGATCACCGCTAATGCGCGGGCAAACGACAAATGCGCGGTGTCCGGCATCAACTTCTTCACGCACCCGCTGCCAAACCCGGTCAACCCATTGCGGTTTGTTGGCTGGTACCCAATGGGTGGTTACCGGTGAGCGGCCAGGCGGCAACTGATCCAAAGTTGAAACATCAAGATCACCAAAAACAGTCATCGCAATAGTGCGCGGTATTGGTGTGGCGGTCATTACCAACAGGTGGGCAGGATGCTCACTGCGGCCGCGCAGTTTGTCACGCTGTTCCACCCCAAAACGATGCTGCTCATCAACCACCACTAACCCTAAATTAGCAAATTCAACCGGGTCGCTTAGCAGAGCATGCGTGCCGATCACCAGATCGCATTGACCGCTGGCCAAATCAGCCAACACCTGCCTGCGCTGCGCCACCCCTAAAGAGCCGGTCAACAGTCGCAGCCGCAAACCGGGTTTTACCTGCTCTGGCGGGTTACTCGATTCACTGGGTGTGCCTAACTGCTCAGCTGGGTTGTCCAATTGGCTGAGTAAACCTTCCTCAGCCAGCGGGCCAAGCAGGCGACGAATCGTCGCCAAATGCTGATTGGCCAAAATCTCAGTTGGCGCTAACAATGCAACTTGACCACCGGCATCGGCCACTTGGAGGGCAGCGCGCAAAGCCACAACGGTTTTGCCGGAGCCAACATCCCCTTGCAAAAGGCGACGCATCGGTTGGGTTTGGCTCAACGCTTGGCTAATCTCCTCACCGACTCGCTGCTGCGCCTGAGTTAGTTGAAAAGGCGTGGCAGCGTCGAAGCGGCTGAGCAAACCAGCAGTCTGTTTGGGGCGGGCGATTGCGCCTTGCGCTTTGGCTGCCTGCCTTAGTTGCGCCAAAGCCACTTGCAAGGTGAAAGCTTCCTCAAACCGAAAACGCTGCCAAGCTTGCCAATACTGCTGCTCGTTGATTGGTTGATGTAAAGCCAGATAAGCCTGGTTGAGGTCAAGCAGGTTGTGTTCTTCGCGGATCGATTCGGGGATTGGATCAGGCAGATCAGGTGGTAAAGAACCAATCACCAGTCCGATGGCGCGGGCCAGTTTCCAGGTTGGCATGGCTTG
>JAIRPS010000020.1 GCA_031256885.1 Bifidobacteriaceae bacterium
TCCGTACTTGGAGTTTCGGCAAGCGGCGCCGCAATCGTCGCACCGTCAAGTCAAATCCCCGACGGGGCAGCCGTATTAGTTGACCCCGCCAATGTGCTAGGTGAAACCGTATGTGCCTAAAAGTTAGCGATCTCACATTCGCTTATCCGCACAGCGAACCGCTCATTGACGGATTGGAACTGGAAATTGAGCGCGGATCGAGCGCCGCCATCATGGCACCCTCCGGTGTGGGAAAAACAACCTTACTAACCCTACTTGGTGGCCTACGCAAACCAACACACGGTGAAATACGCATCAGCCAAACCGGTAACACCAACAACCGCTTTCCCCGGCCAGACACTGGCTGGATTTTTCAAGCCATGCACCTGATGCCCCGAAGAACCTGCCTCGACAATGTGACAATCGGCGCCCTGGCACGCGGCCTTGCCCGCCCACTTGCCGAAAGTCAAGCCCATCAAGCCCTCGACACCTTCGATCTGGCCGAATACGCGCAACGCCGACTCAACACACTCTCCGGCGGGCAATCCCAACGGGTTGCCGTGGCCCGCGTGGCGGTTTGCGACCCCCACCTGGTGCTGGCTGACGAGCCAACCGCCAACCTTGACCGTGCCAATGCTGACCATGTTGCCACCGTGCTAGTCAAAGGCTTCCCCCAAGCAGCCCTGGTCTTAGCCACCCACGACCCAACCGTTGCGGCAAGGGCAGACCAAATCTATGAGCTACGACAAGGACGTTTATGGCCACGTCACGTTTAGGCCGCCCAGTTGGCCATTGGACCAGTGCTGCGCTGATTGAAGAAACCTGGCGACGGCATCGGCCATTTCACCTCCTGGTGACCGCCATACTGACAGCCCTCATCTTGGCTGTGCAACTGCTGGCCGCTGATGATCTCCACCGCGCCGAACAAGCTGTCCAACGCCAAGAAGCTGGTGGTGTAACCGTCAGCCTGATCGAGCCAGCTGACGACAACCAAACCCTTGATGCCGCCGCTTGCGAACGACTCAACCAACAGCCCGGCATCATTCAAGCTGGTGCCAGCTTCAGCCAAAGCACCCAAATCAACGCCACCTGGCTGCCTGGCGGTTTGCAACTACCAATCTGGGATTTAACCAGCGGCGCCCTGGCAATCTGGTGGGCGGAAGGTCGCCAAGCCAGCGGATTACTGGTTGGCAGTGACCTCAAAGAGACGCTTGGCCTACCGGAACATCCGCTTTTCCGTTTACCGGACGGCAGCCAAACCACAGCCCGATCGCTGCCCGCCAATATTCACCACGATTCGCTGCGTTCAGCCTTGGTGCGTATCATGCCGCCAATCGGTTCTGCCACCGCCTGCTGGATCCGCAGCGACCGCGCCCACCGCAGCGCTGCCGAAGCCTTGGCTCAAACCGCCTTCGCTAACGTCGCACTGAAAATCATTCCCTACGCCCGCACCGATGCGCTAACCGCCAACCCTGTCAGTCACCTACACGACAGCCCCACCCGCTCAGCCTGGCTGGTTGGTTTAGCGGCCGTGATTTTGCTGGCCGGCCTCACCGGGCTGATCACCCGCCAAGAAGTTGGCATTTACCGGGCCACCGGCACCGCCTGGCGTGACCTGATCACCATGAACCTGTTCCAATGGTTGATTGCCCTGACATGCGCAAGCGGAATCGCTGTCAGCTTTGGTTGGCTAACAATGAACCTCACCAACTGGATGCCTGCCAGTCCCGACATGGTTTGGTACATCATGCAACCGGTTGTTGCATTAGTCACTGCCAGCCTGTTGGCTGGTCCAAGCGCCCAAACTCTCGCCAGCCTTGGCGCAATCGTTGACCGTCTGCGCTAATGCCGACACAACTGCTCTGTCAACTGGCATTGTTGGCGCTAATGGCGTAAACTTCACGGTTGGTCAAGACTGTAAACGGTCAGATCGAATGGGACAAAGAGCGGAAGCAAGTGAGTCAGCCAAAACCGGTAAAACCACCCTTGCTGGTCAATCTGCGTGACCTCACGCGGCAGCCAGGGCAGTCACGGCAACTCAAACTATCCGCCCCCGCCCCAGCTGATCTGGGCACATCTGTCTTGGCTGTCCCGCCCGGTTCCGAACTTGTGCTTCAACTGCTGCTCGAATCGGTTCTGGAAGGGGTGCTGGTTTCCGGCACATTGCAAGCTGAGGCTCGCGGGGCGTGCGTGCGCTGCCTGGACAGTTTAACCGTTGACCTGACGGTTGAACTTCAGGAACTGTTCGTCTACCCCGAGCGTCACCAAGCTGCGCAACGATCTGGCGACCAGCAAGCTGAAGAGGAGCGGTTGCTCCTTGACCACCAGGCTGACCTGGAACCGATGGTACGTGACAGCATTGTCTTGGCTCTACCATTCCAGCCAGTCTGCCAACCTGACTGCCCAGGCTTATGCCCCGAATGTGGTGTGCGCCTCGCTGAACAGGTTGGACACCAACATGAGCAAGTCGATTCACGCTGGCACAGTCTGGCGGATTGGCTGAAACGAGACCAGGAGAACTAGAAGTGGCTGTTCCTAAGCGTCGCACCTCGCGTGCCAACACTCGAACCCGCCGTTCCCAGTGGAAAACTAGCGCCATTGCTACCAGCAAATGCTCACACTGCGGTTCGCAAACCCGTTCCCATGTGGCCTGTCCCACCTGCGGCACCTACCGCGGCAGGCTTTATGCTGAAGCGCAGCGTAGTGAGTTCGAAGGCTAATCAAAACGCTGCTGCTGGGGCAGCCAATCGCAACTCGGCGCTCGGTGCTGCTGAGCCGCTGCTTGCCAAGCTGGGCATTGACCTTGACCCTGAATTCCTTGTCCTAGCGTTGACGCACCGCTCTTTCGCTCATGAAGCTGGGGGAGTGCCCAATAATGAACGCTTAGAATTCTTAGGCGATTCGGTGGTGGGAATCATTGTCACCGAATATCTTTACCGTGTTCACGGCCAGTCCAGTGAGGGCGATCTCGCCAAAATGCGTTCCGCCACCGTTTCGCAACGCAATCTCGCCAAGGTGGCCCGCGAAATCGGCTTAGGACCATGCATTTTGCTGGGACGCGGCGAATTGGGTACTGGCGGCTACGACAAAGACTCAATCCTTTGCGACACTTTTGAGGCGCTGATTGGGGCAGTCTACTTATGCCACGGCATGGTCAGAACCCGCGCCCTGGTCAAACGTTTACTCCGACCATCCTTATTGCGCGCCGCCGACCTCGGTGCTGGTTTGGACTGGAAAACCTCACTGCAAGAACTTGCCGCTGAACGCGGCCTACCAGTTCCCGAATATCAAGCTGAAGGCACCGGACCGGACCATGCCCGCCAGTTCACCGCCTGGGCAATCATTGGCGAACAATCAATGGGTTCCGGCCATGGCAGCAGCAAGAAAATCGCTGAACAAGCCGCCGCCGCTGACGCCTACCAGCAACTGGCAGCCCAGTCTCCTACCATAGAGGTATGACATCAGCTAAGCCTATCGATGTGATGATCGTTGATGATCATGAGGTGGTCAGACGCGGCATCGCCGAAGTTGTGGAACGCGCTGACGGCATGCAGGTGGTTGCCGAAGCCGGTTCAGTGGCTGAGGCTTTACGTCGCGTCACCGTGGTGAATCCGCAAGTTATTTTGGTGGACCTGCGCATGCCCGATTCCACCGGCATTGATCTTTTGCAGCAGCTTTCGCAAATCGCCCCCCAGGTACGCCCAATCGTTTTGACCTCTTTTGACGATGACGATGCCGTAGCGGCGGCTTTGGACGCCGGTGCGCTGGCTTTTATTCTCAAATCAGTTAGGGGAGCGGAGATTGCCGAAGTAATCCGCGCGGTTGCTGCCGGGCGGACGCTGCTTGACGAACGCACTTTGATTCGGCGCCGCGCTGACCGACATGATCCAACTGTCAACCTCACCCCGGCTGAACGGCGCATCCTTGACTTGCTGGGCGGCGGGTTA
>JAIRPS010000067.1 GCA_031256885.1 Bifidobacteriaceae bacterium
GGGGCCGGCGCGCCGGTTAGTTGCGACCATAAACGCAAAGCACGCACGCCGCCCACTCCGAGCAGCAGTTCTTGAAGCAGCCGATGCTCTTCACCGCCACCGTACAAACGGTCAGTTACCACCCGTTCTTGCAATTCGTTCAATGCCAAGTCGGAGTCAAGCAGCAGCAAAGGCACCCTACCGACTTGAGCGAACCAGATGCGGGCATATAAAACTCGGGAATCAGGCAAACCGATCTCTACCAAAGCGGGGCGGCCTTGCGCGTCACGCAATAAGGTGAGCGGGCCATCGTCCGGGTCGTTGACCGGATAGGTTTCCGACTGCCAGCCTTCACGAGTCAATGACTGTTTGAAATAGCCGGAACGGTAGAGCAAGCCCACACCAATGATTGGCGCACCCAGGTCAGAGGCTGATTTAAGGTGATCACCAGCCAAAATACCCAGGCCGCCGGAGTATTGCGGCAACGCCGCTGTAATGCCGAACTCAGGTGAAAAATAGGCTATTGACTTAGGGCTTTGCTCATCTTGCTGCTGGTACCAGCGTGGCTGTGCCAGATAAGCGTCAAGGTCTGCTGCCAGCGCGTTGACCTGATCAACAAAAATCGTGTCATTGGCTAACTCAGCCAGACGGCTGCGGCTCAACTCGCCAAGTAAAGCCACCGGATCACCGTGTACCTTGTCCCACAAGGCTGGATCAATTGAGGTAAACAGATCGAGTGTGGGCCGGTGCCAGCACCAACGTAAGTTGCTGGCCAGGCGGTCAAGCGCCGTAATCGACTCAGGCAGAACAGTGCGGACAGTAAAGCGACCGTTGAGTTTCACGCCCATAGCCTACTGGTCAGCGCTGACAACTGTGACAAGTCGGCCGGCCGATACCAGTCATTGGTTTGCCAGACGCAGCCCATTGCCACTGGTCAACCCGCACAACCCGACAGCTGACGGCGGCTTAGTTTGCTGAGGTGAGGCGTCCGTAATCTGCTGCGCCGCATTGCGGTTCCCCCATTGAGGCCGCGCAACCGCTAGTTTTACTAGCATGACACCTGGCAAGCCTTCAGCGCCGTTGCGCACACGTTCATCAGTCAAGCCGACAGTTGCAACTGCCAAGTCGGCTGTTTCATTACCCAAGCCGTCAGCGCTGATTGGGCGAATTGCGGTGACCGAGGTTGGTCCCTGTTTTGAGCATGGACGTTACCCTGCCCGGGCTGTCCCGTTTGAGGCGGTACCGGTCCGGGCAACCGTGTTTCGTGATGGGCACGATTGTGTGGGGGCAACAGCTGTGCTGATTAGCCCAACCGGCCAGCGCCAGTCCCGGCGCATGCGAATGCTTGGGCAAGGTTTGGATCGCTGGGAAGGGCTGGTCACACCGAACTGCATTGGTCAGTGGACTTTTCAAGTTGAGGGCTGGTCTGACCCGTTGGCAACTTGGTTGCACGATGCCGAAATCAAGTTAGCCAACAACATTGACACATACCTGGTGTTAGCGACTGGCGCTGAACTTTTTGAGCAAGCTGCCGCTAACCACCAAGCCAGCGCCGCCGCGCGCCAAGAGTTTGCAGCCGTGGCTGCCACGCTAGCCCAAGCAGCTAATCAAACAGCCACTGCTGCGCCTGACATCACCCCTGCGGCAGCTTTGGCAGCCGTCCAAGCGATCAGCCAAACAATTTGGGATAACCCACTGCGTCAAATGCTGACTGCTAGTCCTCCTCAGTTGTTGCGGGTGGTGCGCGAGCGGGCTTTGGTTGGTGCCTGGTATGAGGTTTTTCCACGCTCCTTGGGCGCAAGCTTCTCGCCGGCTACCGGCTGGCAAACCGGCACGTTACGCACGGCCATTGATCACCTTGACCGGATTGCTGACATGGGGTTCGATGTGCTTTACCTCACCCCCATACACCCAATTGGTAGTACTTTCCGCAAAGGTCGCAATAACGCTCTGGAAGCTCAGAGCGGCGATCCCGGCTCGCCTTATGCGATTGGGTCAGCATTCGGCGGGCATGATGCGATTGAACCATCACTTGGCACTTTTGCGGATTTTGATGCTTTAGTTGCGCGAGCACGTCAACTCGGCATGGAAGTGGCGCTTGATTTGGCCTTGCAATGCTCACCCGATCATCCTTGGGTGACACAACACCCGCAGTGGTTCAGTCAACGACTGGACGGCAGTATTGCTTATGCGGAAAACCCGCCCAAGAAGTATCAAGACATCTATCCGCTGAACTTCGATAACGATCCTGAAGGCATTTACCAGGCAATCATTGCGATCATTCGGCTCTGGATGAGTCATGGTGTGCGGATTTTCCGGGTTGACAACCCGCACACCAAACCGCTGGCTTTTTGGGAACGTCTGATTGCTGAAATCGCCACAACCGATCCTGATGTGATTTTCCTGGCCGAGGCTTTCACCCGACCACCAATGATGCACACACTGGCAATGATTGGCTTCCACCAATCATACACCTATTTTGCTTGGCGTAACACCAAAGATGAAGTGCTTGAGTACCTCAGCGAACTGGCAGGCGAATGGGGGTCGGTGATGCGTCCAGCGCTCTGGCCAACCACCCACGACATTCTCACACCCTTCATGCAATGGGGTGGTCAGGCAGCCTTTGTGATTCGTGCCATCCTGGCGGCCACCGGCGCACCAACCTGGGGCATCTATTCGGGTTACGAGCTTGTTGAAAACGTTGCCCGGCCCGGTTCGGAAGAACAGATTGACAATGAGAAGTACCAGTTCAAACCGCGCGATTTCAGCACACCGCAAGCCGTTTGGCTGGCTCAGCTGCTCGGTCAGCTCAATGCGATTCGCAACGCCCATCCGGCATTGCGTCGGTTGCGCAACTTGACGATTCATCCGACATCAGATGATGCGACAGTTTGTTTTTCACGTCGCGTGGCAGCCGAAGATTCACCAACCGGCCAAGCTGATGTGGTGTTAGTGGTTTTGTCGCTTGACCCCCACAACACCCGCGAAGGAGTGATTTACCTTGACCTGGACGCCCTTGGCTTAGCACCCGCAGCAGATGGCGGCAGCGTGGCGGTAGCCCATGACGAACTAAGCGGAGCCAGTTTTGAATGGAACAGCCAACCCTATGTGCGGTTAGACCCCTCAGGCGTGCCCGCTCACATCTTGACTCTTGATCCACAGTAGCCCGCATCACATACGCTACCTCAGGCTAGGATTGTATGCATGAGATCGCGGTACAACGTCAACATTTTGATAGGCGGCCAGGTTTTTCGCTGCACAGTTTGCGGTGGGCAACAGTTTGCGCTGCGCGAAATCAAGATGAACACCACTGGCATGAGTTGGTTAGACCTTGACTGGGCTAACGCCTCAGCCGATGGCGCAGTCTGCTTGAACTGCGATTACGTCCACCAGTTTTATGGCAACAACCATCAAGCAGTGCGCGCTGACGGCAGCTAAGCAAACCGGTTTACAGACTGTCACCAAAGTCAGCGCGGAACTGCTCAACCAGTTTGTGCTGCCACTGGCCATCGACCGGGGCGAGCCTGCCGTAGAAGAACCGCAAAATCTCTGGTTCTTCCACCCACTGCAAGCCGCCAACCAACCGGCGGTGCGCATAGAGCCAGCGAATCCGGTCAATCGTGTAATTGACCTGCGATAATGTGAAAACGCGGCGCGGTAAAGCCAGGCGCAGCAGTTCCATATGGGACAACGGTTCGTGCCCATCGGGGTCGCGTTGTTCGGAAAGCGTGCCGCGTTCCATGCCACGCACACCAGCAGCAATATACACCGCTGCGGCCAAAGCGCCGGATGGGTAGGCGGTTTGCGGCACATGGTCTAAGAAACGCATCGCATCCAAATGGGCACCCAAGCCACCCGGAGGGGTGATCACTGGCACACCGTGACGTTCCAACTCCCGCACCATGTACTCAATAAAGTACGGACCCTGGTTGATCATGTCCTCATCCAAAGTCTCATCCAAACCAATCACCAAAGCTTCCATTTCACGCACGGACATGCCGCCGTAGGTGAGGAAACCTTCATACATCGGCACAAAGCCGCGCAGCAGACGGTAGATTGACTCGTCACGCATCACAATGCCACCACCGCGCCCAAAACCGAGTTTGCGGGCAGAGAAGTAAATAATGTCGCAGCATTCGGCCATTGCCAAGCAAATCTGATGAATCGTCCAGTCGCGGCATTGGGCTTCGCGCTGTTTGATGAAATGAAGATTGTCCGCCAACAGCGACGCATCCATCACCAACAGCAGACCGTGCCTGTCGCAGGCTTGGCGGACCTCGCGCAGGTTAGCCAGCGAGAACGGCTGACCAGCAATCAGGTTAGTGCCCGCTTCCATGCGCAAAAAGGCAATATTCGAGGCACCGCGCTGCGCTACCAAAGCATCAAGTTTGGCAACGTCAAGGTTGCCTTTGAAAGGATGGGTCGAAGTGACCTGCAAACCTTCATCAATGACCAGTTCCTCAACCTCGCCACCAAGCTCGGTGAAATGCGCTTTGGCGGTGGTGAAATGGTAGTTCATGGGCACAGCCATGCCTGGTTTGACGTAGCCTTTAGCCAGAATGTGTTCAGCCGCCCGGCCTTGGTGGGCTGGTAAAAAATAGGGCATACCGAAAAAGTGACGCAGCTTGTCATGCAAACGGGTGAAAGTCGCCGAACCGGCGTAGGCGTCATCGGCCGTCAACATGGCTGCTTGCTGACGGTCACTCATCGCGTTGACGCCGGAATCTGTCAACATATCGAGGAAGACATCCTTGTTCTCCAACAAGAAAGTGTTGTAACCAGCTCCCTCAATCGCAGCTAAACGCTGCTCAACTGGCAGCAAACTGAGTTTCTGAATGATCCGGACTTTGTGCATCTCCAGCGGGAAGCTCTCCCCGGAGTAGTACTTGACGCCTGCCATGGCCTGCCTTTCTGGTGAACGATCAACGTGCTTGGGGGTCAAGCTTAGCGGCAGCCAAGGCCGAGCGCTGACACAAACAACCAGGTGCCGGCCAGCCAGCCTTTGACTGGGGCTGCGAGTTGGTGCCCGGATCAGTGGTGTTGGCGCGGCTGTGAGTCAACCAGCATTGCACCAAAGCTGCTTCGCGGCAGCTTTTGCTAAGCCTCAGCTGGCGCGAAAAATACGGCACCAAGTGGTGGTATGCGCACAGATGCGGAGTATTGCATGCCACCCCAGGCAATTGCTTCAGCGCGCACCCGGCCAAGGTTACCGACACCCGACCCGCCGTAATAGTCAGAGTCGGTGTTGAGAATTTCCAACCAATCGCCGGCACCTGGTAAGGCCAAACGAAAACCTTCATGCGGCACGCCGGCAAAGTTGATGACTACCACCACCTGGCCGCCGCCGGGCTGGCGGCGGATATAGGCAAGCAGGTTGCGGCCAGAGTCATTGGCTTCAATCCACTGGAAGCCGGACGAATCAAAGTCCTCCGCCCACAAGGCGGGATACTGACGATACACCCGGTTCAGATCACGCACTAAGGCATGCACGCCAGCATGCTGTGGGCGGTCAAGCAACCACCAGTCAAGCGAACCTTGTGAATGCCATTCTTGTTCTTGAGCAAACTCTCCCCCCATAAACAACAACTGTTTTCCGGGATGTGACCATTGGTAAGCTAAGAGGGCGCGCACGCCAGCAAGTTTTTGCCACTGATCGCCCGGCATTTTTGAGTACAGCGACCCCTTGCCGTGAACGACTTCATCATGGGAAAGCGGCAAAATAAACTGCTCAGAAAATGCATACACCATCGAGAAGGTAACTTCACCGTGATGGTACCGGCGGTTGATTGGATCTTCTG
>JAIRPS010000164.1 GCA_031256885.1 Bifidobacteriaceae bacterium
GGCGGAATAACCAGCAGCACGCGCGAGCCAATCGTTTTGCCGCGCAGGCCGCGTGCCCAGCCGGGAATCAACCCGGAGAGGCGTTGGGTCATTGGTTTGCCGGATGTGTAGTTCTCATCGAAAGCGGTTTCGTTACCCCAAACCTGGCCGTGATAATAGGTGGTGATCAGGAAGGACTGGTCAATCACCGGGCCGTCACCTTCTTTGATGACTTTAGCTTGGAGGCTATCTGGTGGGTCCAAATAGGGGGAAGGGGGAGTTGGCGTGGGAGTTGGTGAGGCTTCCTCACTGGCATCGTCCGCAGCGGCATCATCCGCAGCATCCTCGGTTGTTGCATCCTCACTGGCTTCCGGCGATGCCGCATCAGCACTGGGTGCGTCACTGGCGGTCTCGTCGGCTGCGGCAGCTGAGGCAGTGTCGCTGGCAGCCTCGCTGGCTTCCGCCGATGCCGCATCCTGGCTTGGTGTGTCACTGGCAGCTTCGCTGGCTTCCGCCGATGCCGCCTCTTCACTGGGCTCTTCAGCCGGCTCAGGGGTTGGTGTGGCACTAGGCGGCCGGGTGGCACCTGGTTTGAGCGGGAAGAGTAACGCAGCTTCTTTAGCGAACTCACCACTAACCTCAGGCAGGTCAGAATCATCGACTGTCACACCAACCGTCGTGGTTGGGGACGGCGAGGAGGTTGACTGTGAGTTCTGGTTCTTCCCACAGCCACTAAGGACCAAGGCGGCAGCCACCAGCGTGGCGGCAGCGAAGGTAGACGAACGACGCAACTTCTTTTCACTCCAATTGGTCATGGTTGGGCACTATGTGCCAACAGATGGTCACCGACCATCATAGGGCCAGGAGCCCACTAGGCACCAACTAACGTTGCCAATATGCCATGCCTGTTACGTCATCACCGATTGTTTGGCGCTGCGTTGGTTGGTTTACTGCTGCCGGTTAACCCTCTCCCTAACACCTCGGTTTCAAGTGGTGTCACCTGGTCAATTAGTCAACGATCAGGCAGTGGGGTGGGGCCGCAAACTGACCCAACCGCCGCTGATGTCAAGCCTCAAGAAATTGTTGCACTGGTAAAACCTGGCGTGTCTGCGCAAACCGTGCGTCGCTGCCTGGTCAAAGCAGCCAAGGCAGCGCACACATCAGCCAGGTTTGTTAAACCGCCCGGTAAACATCCAGCACGAGCAACCGTGATTATGCAGGCTCGGCAGGCTAAACGGTTGATTAAACATTTGGTCAACAGTGGTGTCTTCAGTGCTGTGGACTACCAGATCAAAGCCCATGTTGATTATTCAACCAAGCCAAATGATCCACTGTTTGCGATCGATCAATCATGGGCTTGGCATTCGAGCGCCGGGGCTGGTTTTGACCAAGCTTGGCCGCTGCTGTCCGGTCAGGCAGTCGATGGTCAGCAAGTGCCAATCGCTGTGGTGGATACTGGTTTTTCAATGGACCATCCTGATCGAGGCAACAACATTGTGTCAGGTTGGGACTATGGTCAAAATCGCGCTGCGGTCACCCCTTCGCTGCGCAGTCCTGACAGCGAACATGGCACCGGTACTGCTGGCATTATTGGAGCGCAAACCGACAACGCAACTGGCGGTGCCGGTGCCGCCTGGGACAGTCGGGTAATTGTGTATAAAGCAGCTGATGCTGCTGGCACTTTACAGTTTTCAGCGATCAGTGATGCGATTTTGGCGGCTGGGCGGGCAGGCGTGCGGGTGATCAACTTATCTTTGGGTGCAAGCCAGTTCCCCTCCTACCTCCAAAAGGCAATTGATCAGGTGGTTGACCAGGGGATTGTTGTGGTGGCCAGTGCTGGCAACCAGGCGCAAACAACGCTTGCGGGTGTGGCTAATCCAGCCCAGTATCCGGCCGCCTATTCACGAGTGGTTTCGGTGGCTGCTTTTGACCAAACCGGCAAGTGGGCCAGTTTTTCAACACACAACTCGCAGGTTGATATTGCGGCACCGGGGGTTGGCATTTTGGTGATGGACCATCAGTTTCCAGGCGGCTATGCTTCGGCCGATGGCACATCACAAGCCGCCCCACTGGTCAGTGCAGCAGTAGCCCTGATGCTGCGCATGAACCCACACTTAACGCCTGATCAAGTCAAACTATTGCTTTGCCAAAGCGCTAAAGACATCACTATCCCACCAGCCCGCACAGGCAAGGATGAATACACCGGCTGTGGTGCTTTGAATGTGGTCGGAGCGCTCGAACAAGCTGTATTGACCGGCAAAGCGCCAACCGTTGTGCCCGCTGCAAGCGAACTAACGGTTGTGGCAGGTGATCAGGTGAATCTGGCTTTGACAACTATCGGTTGGCCAATGCCCAGCTTGTTGCTTGACCCCAACACCCCCACGCCAAAGGGTGTCAAACTACTTGATTTAGGAGCACACAACTGGGTGCTGCGCGGGCAAGCTATCGAGGCAGGAGTTTTTCCGATTCGTTTGATTGCCCGGTCCGGTCAGGCCACTGCCAGCACAGTCCTCACAATCACTGTCAAGCATGGCCAAGCTGCCCAACTGCGAGCGCTGACTGAGCTAAGTGCCATGCGTAACACTGACCATTTAGTTCTCCACACAGCGATTACTGATGTATGGGGTAATTATGTGCGTGAAGTTGCCCCCAACTCTGCCAATTCGGTAGTGCTGCATTTCTCGGTTGGCAAAGGCTGCCGTTTTCCCAGCGGGCAAGCCCCTTCCTACCGCCTTTGCCGGATCACACCGCGATACAACGGCCCAATGCCCGCTAAAGCCACAGTCATTAGAGTGTATGACGCGCGTGCTTTGCAAATCCGTTTACATGGCCAAATCGCCCCCGGCAAACGATTGACTGCACACACACCCGCCAATTGGCCAAATCTGCAATACCAGTGGCGCATAGGCAGGCAACTGATCAAAGGAGCAACGGGCAGAACCATCAAAATCCCGCGCACCGCAACCGCCGGCAGCCACATAAAAGTGCAGGTCAGCGTAGTTGGCACCAATTTGCGGAAACATGCCAAAACTGCCCCCTTACCGAAAGCCACCAAAAACCAGCCGCGCACAGTCAAAGGGCGCTGACAAAGTGCACTGAACTAGGGGTTTGTCGAAGCTAAAGCGTTGAGCATGGCGTTGCGTTCGTCATCGAGCAAATGGCGGACTAAGCCAGCGGCGGCCTGTTCAATCCGCCCGCCAAACAAGGGGACGGTGGCTTGCAGTTCAACCACATAACGTTGTTCACACTGGCCAGCTTCGCGTTTGGTTAATCCAACAATGCCTTCAAGTTTGACTGGTGCGCCGAAAATATCAACAGCCACGGTACCTTGACGGTTACCTTGCGAATCTGGCTTCTCCCAAGCGATCACTTGACGAATATCAAGATCACCGGGCAACAAGTTACGCAAATTGGCTGGTAGTTCCGCTAAAGCGACTTGGCTGCGCACAGCCACGGTGAAAGCGCCAGCCGCCTCACCTGACACCCGCACCTGCGGTATTGGCCTGGTGCCACTGCCTAACCAGTATTCAACAAAAGCTGGATCGGCCAAGATTTCGGCAACCCGCGCTACTGTTGCGGGGTATCGGGCAAGTGCGCTTAATCTCACAGACAGTAAGCCTAACCGCCCACCCGGGTTTCGCGCCATGGCCTTCAAGGGTTAACCTGGTGGGCATGTCCACGCTGACCAACATCATTGACCGTTACACACGTCTAGAACAAGGTGCCCGCGAATGGCTGCGCCGGCTGACCCTTGATTGGCAAATCCTGGCTGATCTCGCTTTTGCTGATCTCGTTTTATGGTTACCAACTGACGATGGTGATTATGTTGCCGCTGGTCAGTGCCGTCCCGGAACTGGCCCAACAATCTACTACACCGACATTGTGGGCACGCTTGCCACCGCCGGACGGGCGGCTGCTTTCGACCAGGCGCGTGCCAAATCGGCGGTCATTTCGGGACGTGACTCACGCTGGGGTGAAGATGTTGACATTAGTGAAGAAATCATTCCGGTCGCATTTCGAGGGGACGTTATTGGCTTGGTTACCAGGCAAAGTTCCCAATCAGTGACCCGCACACCGTCACGTTTGGAACTGAACTATGTGGAGATCGCAGATGAATTGGCTGGCATGATTTGCCGTGGTGAGTTTCCGGCCACCGCCACTCCCACCGCCCCACCGCGACACGCGCCACGCGTAGGCGATGGTTTGCTCAGCCTGAACGCTGAAGGCGAAATCTTGTACGCCAGTCCAAATGCTTTATCAGTAGCTCACCGGATTGGCATTTACGGCAACATGATTGGCAGCAGTTTGGTCGATCTG
>JAIRPS010000189.1 GCA_031256885.1 Bifidobacteriaceae bacterium
CACACTAACAATGATCCGCGTTCTATTTGGCAAGACGGAAATTTCACTGCCGTGAACACAGTGACTACGTCTTACACTTGGTTGGAGGCGGGCATGGTTCAGGGTGAAGTGCCAACCAATTCACGTGACGTAGCCCAAGGTTTGGTGGTTGAGGCGCGCGGTAATCAGGTAACCATCAAAAATTATGATTTCCTGGCTGACCAGTGGATTGACCAAACTTGGACTTTTGATGTCACTCAACCTTTGCCCTACACTAAAGCAGCACGTCAAGCTCTGGCTGCTACACCACAGTTTGCTAATAATGCAGCCATTCGCTTCAGCAACATTCGTGATGATGGCGTCTTTTTCAATTTTGACCAAGCCACCATCCCGCCTAATACGGTTGGTGACATTGTGCACCATTACCGTTTTGAGTTTGTGAACTTGAACACCCAACAAGTAGACAAGTCTTTCCAAGATTGGTCAAACTATTACATTCTGCCCTGGCAGCCAACACTCAGCTACTATAACCCAGCAGGCGTGTCTGGATTGCGTGCCGGCACCGCTTATGAACTGCGTATCGCCGCTTATGGATCATGGGGTAAAGCCAGTGAAACCATGTTGACTGGCCGTTTCACCACTACAGGTGATCCCGATGTTGACCCAGAAACTCGTCCACCAACTTTTGCGGAAATGCGTAGTGGTGTGCCAGTCAATTTGTTAGATGTTGATTTTGTGGGTAATCTTGCGCAAGACCATTCACCAGCCGCACATGTCATTACTGGCGGTAACGATAATATTGCTTTTGATGACACGCTTGGCAAACCTGTGGCAACCTTCAATAAAACCGCAGCAGCCACGTTTAAAGTACCCTGGTCAAACAGTGATTACACTGCTTACAACAGTAGCCAAACTGTTGAGATGGTAATCAAACCAACGCCTGATACCGCTGGCGTGAATGACCCAATGGGCAATACTCAAAATGCTGGAACTGGCTGGGAAATCACCAAACCGAGTACGGCTAACGCAACCACCGGCACAATTGGTTACTGGTTGCATTTAGGTGGCTCTTACAAATCAATTAGCGGAACCATCAACTATAGCCAATGGAACCATGTGGTTGGCACATATGATGGCCAACGGATGCGTTTATACATCAATGGTGTGAAGGTTAGCGAACTAGCCGCCAGCGGCATCGTTTCCACACCAAGTGGAGCAGCACAAGCCTGGTACCTCGGGGCTGATGTGTCACCCAGTGGCCTGCCAGAATTCGCCTATTTAGGGCAACTATCGCAAGCGCAAATTCATGATGCAGCCTGGACGCCCCAACAGGTAGCGATGTCGGCAAAGCGCGCTTTGGCTTGGCTTGATAACACGGCCCCACTGATTGATCTGGTCGATCAACCGGCTGCTTGGGTGACTGCTGGTCAAGCTTTTGCGCTACCACATGTTGAAGCTGCCGACGATTCCTCCGCAGTTACTTTGACATTAGCTGTCAAGAATGGCGATGTTCTGCTCGCAGATGATGCGACAGTGTATGGGCAACGTTCTGATCAGGCAACATTGGTGGCTAACAGTTTGCCAGCCAACCTGTTTGCACACGTTGACTCGCTCACCTTGCAGTACACCGCAACTGACCAGGCTGGCCATGTCACAACGGTTGAACGCACAGTGGCGGTTAGGCCGGCAGCGGTTGACCCACCAACTGCCGCTGAATTGGCGTTACTGCGTATTGCTGTGGATTTAGCAGCCAAGTTTGCTGCTGCCCAGGATACCTATACGCCAGCCTCGTTCGCCGTATTTGCGGCAGTGCTTGCGCAAGCCCAAGCTGTGTTGGACGATCCCACTTCAGCTCAGCGTACAGTCAGTGATATTTTGGCTGATCTATTAGACGCCCAAAATGGACTGGAGCTAGCGGTAGATAAAACTGTGTTGAACAGTTTTATCCAAGCTGCCCAAGCAATCGTTGATGAGTCAGCTAACTATCTCGCAGGCGGGCTGCCTGCACTTGTTCAGGCGCTGACCCAGGCGCAGCAAGTTTGGGCTGATCCAGCCGCCACCAACAGTCAGGTCAACGCCGCGATTGCCGCCTTGCAGCAAGCATTGGTGCGGGTGGTTGCCAAGGGCGATCCGAGCCTGTTGCGGGCTTTAGTGGAATTTGCTGGCGGACTGCGTTCAAATGATTTCACGCCAAGCACTTGGCAGGAGGTAGCTACGGCGGTAGCCAGCAGCTTGACTGTTTTGGCTGCTGATGCTTCAACCAGCCAACTGGATGAGGCTTTCGCTAATTTGCGTGACGCGATTACCGGTTTGGTTTTGCGGGCACGGACCAGCGCATTGGCTCAAGTAGTTGCTTTAGCCGAGCTGATTGTGACTCAGTCGGATGATTATTTGCCGTCCAGTATTGCTGGTTTAGCTGAAGAACTAGCCAGTGCGCAGACCGTTCTAGCTGATGCAGATGCTGATCAAGCAACCGTTGATCAGGCGCAAAACCGCCTACTGGCTAAGGTGGTGCTGGCTCGTTTGCGGGTTCCAGCGGCAACTGGTTCGCCGCTGTCTGTAATCGCACAGGCAAGCCAAGCACTTGGCGAATCGACCGCCCGGGTGAGTGCGTCAGCGCAGCCAAAACTGCGCGTTTCAGCTAAAAGGGTTAAATTGACGGTTGGGCAGCGCAGCAAATTGACTGCCAAGGTGACTGCGCAATCAGCCAAACGGGTCAAGTTAACTTGGTCTAGCAGCAACCGCCGAGTTGTGCAAGTTAGTGCGAACGGTCGTTTGGTGGCTAAAAAAGTTGGCACCGCCAATATTAAAATCAAGACCAGTAATGGCTTAATCAAAACAGTCAAGGTGACAGTTAAATAACCGTTAGATTAGTTTGCGGTTGCGTGGCAGCTGAACGCCGCCACGCAACCGCAAACCATTAATTAGCATCAAACTGTTTGATGTTGCCGTGAAAACCTGGTACGTGTGGCTAGGAGACACCCCACAAAAGCGCAGAGGGCGGTGACTAGGCCTGCTGCCAAGAATCCATTGGTGGAGGCTTGCATCACATCGACAGTGGCTGCGCGCCAGGCAACAACACTGGCATACACGCCTGTCAGGACGGAAGAGCCAATGCAGCCAGCGACTTGGAAGCCGGTTGACATAACCGTCACACCATGCGGATACAGCTCAGGCGACAGCCGTGACAAAGCATAGCTTTGAACAGGACCAATAATCAGCGCTGACCCACCGATTACTGGCATATATAACACTGCCAAAATTGGTAGCGGTGCTGTGCCAATGGTGAACGCAATGGTTGCTGAAAATATGGTGATCAGGCTGAAGCCAGTGATTAGGAGTTTTGATGCACCGCGACGGTCGCAAATCCGCCCAGCAATTGGCGACAGTACACATGAAATGGCAATGGCTGGGAACAGCACCAAGGCTGCGTTCAATGATGACACGCCCAATGCTGTTTGCATAAAAATTGGAATAACAATGTTCATGGCAAAAATCACAATCAATGCGATCATGTTCAATGCTACGCCTAAAGCAAATGCACCTACACGCAAAGGTCTTAGATCAATCAGCGGCTGAGCCAAGCGCCCTTGACGACGCACAAATAACACTAGTGCGGCAATGCCGAGCAAAGCTGCTAGACCCGCAGCGATGAGGTTACCGGTGAAGGCGGTTGAGATTCCGTAAAGCAAAGCCACCAAACCAAGGCTAACCAAGCCAACTGAGGCAGCGTCAAGTCGTGGTTTGGTCAGTTCAGCAATCTTGCCAAGCAGTATTGCGCCTGACAACAGGCAAAGCATTGCCAGTCCAGCAAACACCCACAACAGCAGGCGCCAGTCTCCA
>JAIRPS010000208.1 GCA_031256885.1 Bifidobacteriaceae bacterium
GTACGTCCCTTTCTGCTTGCAGTCAACATCGGCTGGTAACCGACCGCCACCAGGTTAGCCTCACAGTCAAATTGTTGGATTGAGCAGTGCGCGGCTGCGGCAAAATTTAGGCATCGGCCAGAGCAATCAAGTTGCGCTGTCAAGCACAAACTGCGACTTGACGGCGCGCCTTGGCAACCTTGAGCTGATAAGTGTGAGAACATACCCAGCGTGGACAGCAACCAGACGCCTAAAGCGCTGAGTTTTGACACTCTTGACGGCTTGAACTTAAACCTGCTTGACGATCACGGCACAACCTATTGCCTCGCGGTCAATGACGCGCTGCGCGCTGCCGTCCGTCAAGCTGGTTCACCAAGTGGTCAAACGGTCAGCGAGATTCCCAAACAACTGCGCCCTAAAGACATTCAAGCGCTGATTCGTTCCGGTGCGACACCAGAGGAATTAGCCAGCCGCAGCGGCATGACTTTAGCTTCAATCAGCCGCTACGCCCAGCCCGTCCTTGACGAGCGGGCTTTTGTGGTGGATCGCGCCCAAGATTTGCCGGTGCGCCATGATGACTCCGGGCCGCGCTTAGGTGATGTGGTGGTTAACCGGTTGGCCGCCCAACAAGTTGATACAACCAACTTGCAGTGGGACGCTCGCCGCGAGCATGGCCGTTGGACAGTGCTGGTGGCTTTTGTCACAGCCAATGGACCTGCCACTGCTCGTTGGATGGTTGACCTGACCGTTGGCAAACTGTCAGCCGTCAATGAAGAAGCCGCCTGGATCACCGAAAACGATTTAGGTGGCCCTTTGCGGCCGCTGCCGCCACGTGGGCTGGTGCCAATTCCTGGCGGGAACAATAACCCCAATGGGCACGGACGCAGTCCCAACAAGACTGCTTCACCACCCGCCAGCCAGGACCGCAGTGACGCAACTGCGCCGTGGCAGCCGGGACGTGACTGGTCAGGCGTTGATCCTGGACTGACTTCTGATCTTGGGCCACATTTAACCCTGCTTGATGATCTGATGGCGAGCCGTGGCTTACGTCGCCCACCGGTTGCATCGCCGGTTGATTTACCACCAACAGCGGACCGGCCAACGCCGCTACCGCAACCCCATGGTGAAGTTCTTTCTTTAGTCCGCTCAGCTGAGCCAGTCGAAACTGAAACAGCGGCCACTGACCAATCTGAATCAGCCGAAGAAGCACCTGTTTCATCGAACAGCCGCCGCCCCCGCCGCTCAATTCATGAGCGAGCCAATTCTTTACAACCAACTGTGCCTTTGGAACGCGGTACGGTTGCTGGTTCAGCGCTTGAAGAAGATGCATCTGTGGCTATTGAATCGGCTCAATCTGCTAAACCAAATCACCGGGCATTGTTTGATGTATCTGATAACCTCAACGCTGCTCCTGGGGAACCGGCCGGTCCAACTGCTGTTCCGCTCAGTGATGCGACAACTGTGATTGAGCCGCAAGAGTTGCGGCGGGCCTTAGCGGAAACTGATTCAGCTAACAATCCGCCTGCTCCCCAGACCAAGCAACAACCCGCCCCAAAGACAGCATCACCAGCTAAAACACCGCGCGCTAAGGCCCGTCGCTCATCAGTGCCTTCATGGGATGAAATTGTTTTTGGCGCCAAACCGGATCAGCGTTAGCAAGCCATTTAGATACGGCAAGCGTGGATTGCTGTAACCAAAATGGCGCGTGCGCCCACTTCGTAAAGCTGGTCCATTAGCTTATTGGTGTCAGCTTTGGGAACCATCGCTCGTACTGCCACCCACTGGTGGTTATGCAATGGGGAAACAGTTGGCGATTCTAAGCCTGGCGTGATTGCCACAGCCCGTTCCACCGCGCCGATCGGCACGTCATAATCCATCAATACGTACTGCCGCGCCAGCAGCACACCTTTAATGCGTCGGGACATCACAGCCAAATCAGCTTCAGCTGCCGCACTGAGCGTGGGGCGGCGAATCAGTAAGGCCTGCGAATGCAAGATTGGTTCCCCAAAAACCGCTAAACCAGCAGCGCGCAAAGTTGAACCGGTTGAGACAACATCGGCTACGACATCGGCAACGCCGAGACGAATCGCTGACTCAACCGCTCCGTCAAGACGAGTCACACAAGCCGGGGTGATTTGTCGCTTGGCAAGATAATCCCCCACCAATCCGGGGTATGAAGTGGCCACCCGCTGACCGGCGATGCCAGCTAAATCGCTGACACTTTGACTGGGTGCGGCGAAACGAAAAGTCGAATGACCAAACCCTAGCTCAGCTACTTCAACGGCCTTAGTGCCTGAGTCAAGCAGCAGATCACGGCCAGTAATTCCAGCATCAACAGTGCCTGAACCAACATACAGGGCAACATCACGCGGACGCAGAAAGAAAAACTCAACATCGTTCAGCGAATCAAGCGCCACTAGCTCACGGGTATCACGTCTGCCACGATACCCTGCGGCTTTGAGTAGTTCAGCGGCTGGCTCAGCTAAAGAACCTTTATTGGGAACAGCAACACGTAACATAACGCCTCACAGGTGACTGTAAACCGCTGCAAGATCAACGCCGCGCGCCAGCAGCATGACTTGGCAGTGGTAAAGCAATTGGGAAACTTCAAGTGCCAAAGCATCGTCTGATTCATGTTCGGCCGCCAGCCAAACTTCACCAGCTTCTTCCAAGATTTTTTTGCCGATGGCGTGGGGACCGAGCTCGAGCAGTTCGGTTGTGCGCGAGCCGGGTGGGCGCGTCGCAGCCCGCTCGCTCAGCTCTAACCACAGTTGGTCAAAAGTTTTCACCCGCCAACCCTACGCCATCGCCCCTCTCCACGCAGCTCAGTCGGTGGGTTGGTGAACTCACCAACCAGGCTCCAGCAACCCTGCGCAGGCAGCTCAGTCGGTGGGTGGTGACTCGGCCTGCTCTACGAAATCTCCTCTCTGCAGGCAGCGGCAACTCGGTGCTAAAGTGCAGCGAGTGTTTTGGACATCCACGCCATCCGCCGCGCGGTTGGGCATGAGCTGCCTTCGCCTAATCCTTGCCGTGCTGATCAGTTTTGCTTTGGCCATGCCGATATCTGCGGCGGCGGGACCAGCCCATTTGAGTCAGATCAATAACCTGGCTGACACCTCTGTTCAACATGATCGGGCAAAAGTTACCGCGGATTTTGCTAATGCTAAAGTGCGGCGGCCAAAACTGAAAACAATTCGCAGTAATGGGCGGGTGCCTAGCGGTGTCCGGTTTGCTTTACGCAAACCTTCCCTCCAAGGCTCCACTTTGCGGAACCGTTCGGCTTTTGCTTTTCAAGTTGAGCAGATGGTGTCCAGTGAGTTAGCGAACCAGGCTCGTGCCAAACGCTACTGCCTAAAAATTCCTCGCTTGAAACTCACAGCCACTACCAAAGGTAGCATTTACCTGGGGCGTTATGCTTCAGTGGTGATGATTTTCAAGGGTGTTTGGTGCGGCGGTAAACCGTATCGGAATGCGCGTTCTTTCACGCTTGACCTAAAGCGCAGCAAACTGGTAACGCTTGACCAGCTTTCACCTAATGGCACTGATTTGTTGGATTGGCAAATAATTGAAAAGCTCTACCAAACCACTGCATACACTTCCGGAAAATTGGGGCCAAAAGGCAGCACTTTGGTGCCGCGCAGTTTTAGCAACAACACCGCGCGCGGTTGGACACGCATGC
>JAIRPS010000007.1 GCA_031256885.1 Bifidobacteriaceae bacterium
CGCCAGTAATCCCATTGAGCACAAGATCAGCGCCCTGACCAGCCAGTTCACTGACAGCTTGGGGCCCAGCCGCCAAATTGGGGACAGTCAAGCCAGCCGAGGCCAAGCCGGCTTCTAAACGTGGCAAAGCCGCCGGATCAGCCACCACCACAGTTGGTGGATGCCATAACGCGACCTGGCGAACCAGATCATCAACCCGCCCACCAGCGGCAGCCAAGCCGAGCACCGTGAAGTTTTGGGGATGGGCGCGCAAAACCGCCTCAGCCTGGCGACCAATCGAGCCAGTTGAGCCAAGCAGGCAAACGCTACGGTGAATCACTCGGCTGCAACCAAAACCTCAACTGCACGGTCAAGGAAAGCATCAACCGCTAAGGTGCCGTAACCTTTACGGCCGCGCACCGTGTGGAACACCACATGACGAATCTGTGTGGATGTTATGGCTTTACCAGTGTTGAAATAGTCAGCCAGACGTTGGCATAGCGTGTCCACCTGGGTTTTGTCGTAACTTGGCCGCCCGCGCTCACCCGGCGCGAACTTCTGACCAGCTGGCCGGCCAAGCCGGTCATACAGGGTGGTGGCTCGTTCAACAATCTGATCAAGCCAGGCTTGTTGACCATGCTTAGCAATGAAAGCTGAACGTTGTTTGCGGGTGAACGCGGCATCAAGCCGGTCTAAAGCGCCGTCAACGGCAGCTTCATCGTAACCACGGCGGCTCTGATTGAAGCTGGCTGTGCGCACCTGCTCAGGCGTCATTGTCTCATTGCTCTTGCCTTCATACACCGCTTGGGCTCGCGCGAAAAAGGCGTTAACCTCGTCAACGTCATAGCCCAACCGACTGCCGCTAACTCGGCGGAACAAATCGCTCATGCTGTCTTATCCTTCCGACCAACAGACAACCAAAATCTGCTGTCCTTGCTAACCGACTCCGCTTGCTAGCGAGCCCGCAGTTCAACACCGCGTGCCGCCAACTGGCCACAAGCGCCATCAATATCAGCCCCGCGACTGTCACGGATAGTGGTGACAATGCCGAACTGTCTTAATCGTTCCACAAATCTGTCCATCGCACTGCTCGGGCTGGCCGTCCAGGGCGATCCTGGAACATGATTGAGCCCAATCAGATTGACCCGCGCCCAACCAGTGCCCCGCTGTTCCAACTTCTCAGCCAACAAGTTAGCCCGCCAAAGCTGGTCATTGATCTGCTTGATCAGCGCATACTCAATGCTAACCGGTCGGCCAACAGCTTTGTGGTAAGCGTAAGCAGCATCCAGCAACTGGTCAACCGGGTAGCGTTTAGACAAAGGCACCAGCCGATTCCGCGCCTGATCATCCGGCGCATGCAAAGACACGGCCAAACGCAAAGGCAAGCCTTCACCAGCCAGTTTGTCAATTTGCGGGACTATGCCAGCGGTTGAAACAGTCAAATGCCGCACTGAAATACCAAAGCCATCTGGCGGCGGTTGACTGATTGCCCGAATCGCCGTGACCAGCGCATTGTAGTTAGCCAGCGGCTCGCCCATACCCATGAAAACAACATTGCTGAGCCGTTGCGTCGCCTCAGCAGAATCATGCCCGATGCCGGTTGAATCGTTGGGAACAGCCGGTTCAGTTTGCTGCGCCAAAGCACCGTGACGGGTGGCCGCCGCCGCTAAACGCACCTGTTCAACAATTTCGGCTGCCGACAGGTTACGGATTAATCCCAAACGGCCGGTGGCGCAAAATGGGCAGCCGATGCCGCAGCCAGCTTGGCTGGAGACACAAACAGTTACCCGATCCGGGTAACTCATCAACACAGTTTCCAGGGTGGCTCCGCCGGTCAGCTGATACAAGGTTTTGATGGTGTTGCCTTGGTCGCCGCGCTGCTGTTGCAGTTGGGTGAGTAGCTCCGGCAGATAAGTGGCTGCTAAATCATTACGTGTCAGCTTGGGCAAGTCGCTCATCTGGTCAGGGTCGCGTGTTAGGCGGCCAAAATAATGGTTCGATAGCTGATTGGCGCGCATTGCTGGCTCACCTTGTTCAACCATCCAGGCGCGCCGCTGCGCTAAAGCCAGATCAGCTAAATGGCGTGGTGGCCGCGACCGTTGGCTGGGCAAACTCAAGCCACCAGCAAAGTGCCAAGGCGTTCACCAGCCAAAGCGCGCGTCAAGTTGCCTTCACCTTCCAGGCCAAACACCACCATTGGGAGCCGGTTATCCATACATAAAGACAATGCTGCTGCATCCAACACTTTGAGGCCGCGCTGAATGGCATCAGTGAAGGTCAGACGGTCAATTTTGGTGGCGGTTGGGTCGAGTTTTGGATCAGCCGTGTAGACACCGTCAACCCCGTTTTTGCCCATCAGAACAACCTGACAATGGGTTTCCAAAGCACGTTGCGCCGCCACCGTATCGGTTGAGAAAAACGGCATACCAGTACCGGCACCAAAAATCACCACGCGGCCTTTTTCAAGATGCCGGATAGCCCGCAACGGAATATACGACTCAGCCACCTGACCCATTGAAATAGCTGTTTGGACGCGCGTGGCCGCTCCGGCTTTTTCCAGAAAATCTTGCAAAGCCAAGCAGTTCATTACCGTACCCATCATGCCCATGTAATCAGCCCGAGCACGGTCAAGACCGCGCCCTGAAAGTTCGGCACCACGGAAAAAATTGCCGCCTCCAACAACCACGGCAATTTGCACGCCCACCTGCGCGGCAGCAGCGATTTGTCGAGCGATATCGGCCACCACATCTGGATCGAGGCCCAACCGGCCACCGCCAAAAGCCTCACCGGACAACTTGAGCATGACCCGACGGGCCGAGGATTGCTTTGACATCAGCGAGCAGTCTACCGGACAGTCAGGCAGCCTGGTTCACCCGAAGCAGCCGATGGCGGCGCGGCGATTGACAGTGCTGTTAAATATGAATCGGGAGGCTGGTCAGAGCCAGCCTCCCGATTCGAGACAGATTTATGCGCCCACCCGGAAACGAGCGAAGGCAGTGACTTTGCCTTTGGCTTGCTCCAGCACTTGAGCAACCGTCAGCTTAGGATCCTTAGCGAACGCCTGCTCGAGCAGAACATTCTCTTTGAAGAAGCCGCCCAGACGGCCTTCCACAATCTTGGTCAAAGCGGCTTCCGGTTTGCCTTCATTGCGCGCCGTTTCTTCAGCCACACGGCGCTCATCGGCCACCGTCTGCTCAGGGACATCGTCACGGCTCAAATAGAGCGGCGAATAGGCAGCAATGTGCATGGCAATGTCTTTGGCAACCTCAGCACCAGCCTGGTCAGTTGCCACCAGTACGCCAACTTGTGGCGGCAGGTCCTTGTTGGTCTTGTGCAGGTAACTGGTAACCACATCACCTTCAACCACCGCAATCCGACGCACCTGGATTTTTTCACCCAAAGTGGCCTGCTGGTGGTCAACCAAATCAGTCACCGTCTGGGAATCGCCAGCCGGTGTGGCCAACAGTTTGTCAACCTCGGTCACCCCGGATTCAACTGCCGCTTTCAAAACGGCCTGGCCAAGCTCCACAAAAACTGGCGACTTAGCCACAAAGTCGGTTTCCGAGTTGATCTCAACCAAGGTGCCTTTTTTACCGTCAGCCGCAATCTCAATGGCCACCAAACCATCAGAAGTGGCGCGGCCTTCGCGTTTGGCAATGCCCTTGAGGCCCTTGATGCGAATGATTTCCTCAGCTTTGGCGGGATCGCCAGCCGCTTCATCAAGCGCTTTTTTGACATCCATCATGCCGGCGCCGGTCTTTTCACGGAGGGCTTTAATGTCAGCGGCAGTGTAGTTAGGCACAGAATTGTTGTCCTTCTGCTTGGGAGTGGTTGACTCGGTCTTGGCAGTCTCGGCTGCCGGTTCGCTCGGAACCGGCTCAGGCTGCGGTTCGGGTTTGGGCTGAGCAGGTGCCGGCTCAGTTGTTGAAGCCGGTGGCTCAGCGGGGGCAGCTGCCGGCTCAACTGGCGCTGCCGGTTCGCTCTCGGAAAGTTCAGCGGTCGCTGCCGGCTTCGGCTCATCAGCGGTCGCTGCCTGCTTCGGCTCATCAGCCGGGGCCGCCGACTCACTCGGCGATGCCGCAACTTGCTCCGGTGCAGTCGACTCGGCTTCGGCATCGTCACTGGTTTGACTGGCGGCAGGCTCATCAACCGCCAGCAACTCGCGCTCCCACTCGGTCAAAGGCTCAGCAGCCGGCGTGTCTTCACCCTCCTGCATCTGCTTGGCGTGCCGGGCGACCAAACCTTCGGCTACGGCATCGGCAATCACGCGCGTCAGCAAGTGAACTGAACCGATCGAATCATCGTTACCGGGGATGGGATGCTCAACCTCATCTGGGTCAGCGTTAGTGTCAAGGATGGCAATGATCGGTAGGCCGAGTTTACGTGCCTCATCAATCGCCAAATGCTCCTTCTTGGTGTCCACCACCCAAATAGCAGCCGGCAGGCGAGTCATGTTGCGGATACCGCCAAGCGTGCGGGCAAGCTTGTCGCGTTCGCGGCGCATCATCAGCAATTCCTTCTTGGTGAAGGCAGATGAAGCGGCGTCCTCAAGATTCATGCCCTCAAGTTCACGCAAACGCTGCAATCGCTTGTTGACAGTTTGGAAGTTGGTCAGCATGCCACCTAGCCAACGCTGGTTGACATACGGCATGCCCACCCGTGTGGCTTGTTCGGCGACAGCCTCTTGAGCCTGCTTCTTAGTGCCCACAAACAGCACCGTGCCACCCTTGGCAACAACCTCTTTGACAACCTGAAAAGCCTGATCAACCAGTTTGACAGTCTGCGCCAAGTCAATGACGTAAATACCGTTACGTTCCGCCAAGATGAACCGTTTCATCTTGGGGTTCCAACGGCGGGTCTGGTGCCCAAAATGTACGCCTGCAGTAAGCATCTGGCGCATGGTGACGATAGCCATATTGGCTGCCTCCTTACCCACTGACCATGGTCAACAGGTGTTGCTCGGTTTTGATCGCGGGCGGTTGCGCCGCGACCCCTGGCATTTGCTGGTGCGGCACCGTTGACACATTGTAATCAACGGACCTGGCCACACCACTGCTCAGCAGTGGAACTGCTCAACAAGAAAATGCGCGTAGTCAACCCGTTGCTGCCCAAGGCAGCAACGCGGTGCCGGATCATGTTACCGCAAAAACCGCAGACAGTTTGTCTGCTGTGACAAGCAGCGGTTGCGGGGCCCGGGTTGCAACCGGCCACAACCGCGCCCGGCGCGAAAGTCCACCCAGTCACAGTGCGGGGTCCGGGTTACAACGGCCGCAACGCGGGCATACCCCGCCATGAGAAGGGTGGAAAAAGCAATCGGCGGGGCGGATGAACCGACTTGAGCCAGTACGGTTGGAGGGTGGAACATCAACTGGGCAAATTGGCTGAACACCTGGGCATTATTGTCACTGAGTTTGACAGCGATCAAATATCCGGTGTCATGCCGGTGGCAGGCAACACTCAACCACATGGCCTGTTGCATGGTGGCGCATCATTGGTGCTGGCGGAAACCTTGGCTTCACTAGCTGCCAACACATATGCTGCTCAGTTTGGGCAGCGGGCTGTTGCAGTGACTGTCCAAGCAACCCACCACCACACTGCTCAGCAGGGGCAGGTTCATGGCATTGCGCAACCAATTCATTTAGGCCGCAAACTCACCACTCATCAAGTCATCATCACCGACGATGCCGGCACTCGCCTCAGCACAGTCCTGGTCAGCAATGCACTGATTTGAGCAATGCGATGGTTGGCAACCTGTCTGCTTAGCTCATCGTTGTTCGCTCGAACCAGCACACTCCCCGCAAGCTGCTGTGCTGACACTGTACAAACAACCGCCAGTTGCCGCTCGAACCAGCACACTCCCCGCAAGCTGCACTCCCTTGGACCGACGGGTTATCAACAGTCCCGCAAAACCATCCACCCACAATCCGTAACCACCCAAAACCAACGGGTTATCAACAGTCCCACACTCAGAGCGCTGGTCATGCCCTGTCTTTAAAACACTTTTGCCGCGAGCGGGCAGCCTTGGCTTATGTTGCTTCGTTTGGCGGCGACCGCCGCAATACTTTTCGCCGTTGGCAGTTTGACTAACCCCCAAACATCTTTGACAACGTCAACCTTGCCAATCCACCAAACAACCACCGCCGCCCCATCAAACAGGCAAAACGTCTTTAGTTGGCCGTTGGCAGGACCGGTGCAAATGATCAGACCCTTCGACGGTCCAGCCGCACCTTGGCTAGCTGGACACCGTGGTGTAGACCTGGCCGCAACCACTGATACACCAGTTTTT
>JAIRPS010000065.1 GCA_031256885.1 Bifidobacteriaceae bacterium
GGTCAAAGAACTCACCGGCGGCAAGGAGCCGAATAAGGGTGTAAACCCTGATGAGGTTGTGGCACTCGGTGCTGCCTTGCAAGGCGGTGTACTCAAAGGCGAGCGGAAAGATGTTCTGCTGATTGACGTCACACCGCTGTCGCTCGGCATTGAAACCAAAGGTGGCTTCATGACCAAACTGATTGAACGCAACACCGCCATTCCGGCCAAGCGATCCGAGGTTTTCTCAACCGCTGAAGACAACCAGCCTTCAGTGCTGATCCAGGTCTACCAAGGTGAGCGTGAGTTTGCCCGCGACAACAAGGGTTTGGGCACTTTTGAACTGGCTGGCATTGCCCCGGCACCGCGCGGCCTGCCGCAAATTGAGGTGACTTTTGACATTGACCGCAACGGTATTGTGCATGTCACCGCCAAAGATCGCGGCACCGGTAAGGAACAGTCAATCAACATCAACGGCGGTTCCGGCTTGCCCAAGGAAGAGATTGACCGCATGGTTCGTGATGCGGAACAGCATGCCTCAGAAGACAAGGCTCGCCGGGAACGTGAAGAGGTGCGCAACTCAGCTGAACAGTTGTGCTACACCACCGACAAGGTGCTGCGTGAAAACGAAGACAAACTAACCGACGAGCTGAAAACTGAGGTCCGCGCAGCCATTGACGAGCTGAAAAAAGCTTTGGAAGGCGAAGACATTGAAGCGGTCAAAGCTAGCCAATCCAAGCTGTTGACTGTTTCACAGCAGATTGGCCAGGTAATTTACGCTCAACAGCAGGCCGATTCTGCCTCAGCTGGCACCGCTCAGGCTGAGTCACCGGCAGCTGGCGATGAGGACATTGTTGACGCTGAGGTGATTGACGAGGACGGTAAGCAGTGACTTCTGGTGACAACCTCAGTTCCCAGGGGGCTGAAACACCGCCAGTGATCCGTGACCGCCGCAAGGTTGATCCAAATACTGGGCAGGTCCGTCTCGCGGAAACGCAAACGGATGCAGCGCAGGCAACTGAGCCGCAACCGCCAGTTTCCGATGAATTGCAAACGGTGCGATCCGAGCTTGAGGAGCGCACTGAGGATTTGGCGCGTGCCCAGGCTGAGTTAGTGAACTACCGCCGCCGGGTGGAGCGTGACCGCCAATTGGCTGGCGAATCGGCTCGCGCTGAAGTGCTGACGGCACTCCTATCGGTGCTTGACGATATTGCGGCGGCCCGCGTGGCTGAAGAACTTACGGGACCGTTCGCGGCAGTGGCGGAAAAGTTTGAAGCGGCTTTGGCTCGGTTTGGCTTGGAACGTTTTGGTGAGGTGGGACAAGCCTTTGATCCGGCTTTGCACGAGGCGCTAACTCATCAAACCACAGCCGATGCACCGGCAGGTGGGCCAAGTATTGGTCTGGTCATGCAACCGGGGTATCGCATGGGTGAACGTCTTTTGCGGGCTGCTCGTGTTGGTGTGCTGGAAGGTATGACATGAGACCAATGTCAAGGAGTCGCCAATGACCAGTCAAGATTGGCTCGCTAAAGATTTCTACAAGGTGCTTGGCGTCCCAGCCGATGCTGATGCTTCGGTTATCAAACGGGCTTTTCGTAAACGGGGAGCAGCTTTGCATCCCGATGCTAACCCTGATGATCCGCAAGCTGAAGAGCGTTTCAAGGATCTCAACGAAGCCTATGCGGTGCTCAATGATCCGCAACAGCGTCAACAATATGATGCTTTACGGGCAATGGCACGGGGCGGTCCACGCTTCGCGGCTGGTGCGGGCGGACCGTCTGGTGCATCTTTTGAAGATTTGCTCGGCGGACTTTTTGGCGGTGGAACGCGCGTGCGTTACTCCGGTAACAATGCTCAGAATGTGCCGCTGGAGGATCTGCTGGGATCGTTTGGCGGTGGCGGCGGCTTCAGCGGTTTTGATTCTGCTGGTTTTGGTCAGACCAGCCGTCCGCAGCGCGGTAGCGATATCAAAGCCAGTATTGAAGTTGCTTTGCGTGATGCAGTAGCCGGAACAACAGTCAGCTTCGAGGTGTCTGGTCGTCAACTTTCGGCACGTTTACCAGCAGGATTGAATGACGGTCAACGCATTCGCATTCGTGGTAAAGGTGGCCCCGGTGTGGCGGGTGGTCCAAATGGTGACGTGATTTTGACGGTTCACGTCACCGCCCATCCAGTATGGTCTTTAGATGGCGCTAATCTGCGCATGACTTTGCCAGTTGGTTTTGCGGAAATCGCGCTCGGCACGCGCGTTGATGTGCCAACCTTGGACGGCGGGACGGTCAAACTAAAAATACCGTCCGGTACTCCAGCGGGGCGAGTGCTCCGTATTAAAGGTCGCGGCATTGAACGTGGCGGGCAGCGTGGCGATTTGTTGGTGACTGTTCAAGTGGCTGTGCCGGAACGTCTCAGTAAGCCAGCCAAGCAAGCGCTTGAAGCTTTCCGTGATGCAACTGCTCAAGATGATCCTCGTTCTGGTTTAGCGGAACAAGCAGCGGCCTAAACGAACACGGTGGGTGAAATGAGTTGGACTGATAATGCGCCACAGTTTGTTATCTCAGTAGACGCTCAGCGCGCCGAAATGCATCCTCAAACGCTGCGTCAATACGATCGGCTCGGCCTGGGTGTGACAGGCCGAGCCGCTGGTCGTGGCCGGCGCTATTCCGAGCGGGATATTGCGGTACTTCGTGAAGTGCAACGCTTGTCGGTCGAAGAAGGTGTCAACCTGGCGGGTATTCGTCAGATTCTGGCGCTCCAAGCGCAAGTGCGTGGTCTGCGTGCCGAGGTTGAGTTTCTGCGCGCTCAGCGCGATTCGCGGCAGCGAGTTTTTGCGGTTCACCCTGAACAGGGCGCTGAAGCAGTGGCCCCCACAAGACGTTCGGCTGGTTTGGCTGGTCAGTCACAGGCGAGCGACTTGGCGGAGCCTAAGGCTGCCAGTCAGCGCCAAGATGCTGGGCAAACTGCCCCGCGCCAATCGACAGCTTTGATCATTTGGCATGATTAATTTGTCCGATGTCGGCGGCTCGACCGCCCGGGCAATGAAAAATTATGCACTCGACTGGGTATAGACTAGACCCACCTGATATTTCCAGATTTCAACCTCATCGAAAGGTGATCGCCCCTATGATTCTCTTCTCCTCATCCCGGCCAGGCAGGTTGGCCGGTGTAGGCGTAGCCGCTTTGGCTTGCGCCGCTTTGGCTTTTGGCCAGTTAGGCGCGGCTTCGGCCGAGCCGCCGGCAGCACAAACCCCCGCTGTTGCCGTCCAAACCCCCGATCTTCGTGATGCCATGGTAGCCGCTGCCCAGTCAGTTGAGCCCTACGCTGCTGACGAAGTTTTGACCGCCATTGTTGACTTGACCAAACCGACAGCACTGGACGTGCCCGGCTTGATCGACGACTACGGCACTGAGCAAACTGAAGGCGATGAGCAAGCTGCTGCCGCCTACCGTGAAGAACTCAAAGCTGGGCAAGCCCGTGTTGCCCAAGCAATCACTGGCTTGTATCCGCAAGCTGTGTTCCGCTATTCCTTCACCAACTTGCTGAACGGTTTTGCTGTAAAGCTCCCCTGGGGACTGTTTGAGCAAGTCAAAGCGATACCAGGTGTGGCCGATGTGTGGGTTAGTCAAACCTATACACCTGAGCTTCAGGTGGCAAGTGTTGCCCAAGGCCCACTTGTTCAGGCTGTGGCTACTGATTCTGGGTCAACCACGCAAATGGGTCTTGAAGCCGCCTGGAATGCTGGTTTCACCGGCGCTGGTAAAGTGTTAGCCATTTTTGACTCTGGTATTTATTTGGAGCATGAGCAATTCAGCTACATGAATCCCGATATTACAGCTGCGCATCCTGATAATTATAAGTCAAAGGCAGATGTCCAGGCGATTATTGACGCCAACCCAGATATGAACCTGTTCAAGCATGATTGGGGCTCATGGTTCCATGGCTTTGCTGATCCAGGTTTTAAAGAAGAAGGCCAACAAGCAGCTCGTGAAGGCAAGTTCTGGTATAACGAGAAAGTCCCCTTCCAAGCTGACTATATTTACGGCAAATTTGATGCTCGCTCTTCTCGCTGGGCACCGTTTGGCAGCGAACATGGCACCCATGTGTCCGGTATTGCAGCAGGTAACGCTGGCCCCAATGATCGTAGCGGCATGAAAGGATCAGCTCCCGATGCTCAGATCATGTTCTTTAAAGTATTTGATGACTTTGATTCGGCTGAACAGGAATACGATGAGTCATTGTTCGCCGCATTGGACGACGCAGTCACTTTAGGAGTTAACGCTTTCAACCTGTCTCTGGGTATTCCCAACGGTCATTCGACTTATCACACATATGCCCAAGCTGGTTATCAGAAGGCTTATAACCGCGCCAAGCAGCACGGCATCAGCGTGCAGGTATCCGCAGGTAATAGTCAACGTGACGCCAATAGCGGCATACTGACTGGTATGGCACGTGCCGCCACTCGACCCAACCAAGGCACTGGCGGCTTTTCCGGCACATTGTTCTCTCCTATGACGGTTTCATCCGCTAATGGTGGTGGGCATGTTTCCGGCACTGTGGGCAGTATTGCCCGTACCACCGTCAACTTCACCAAAGCGGCTGATGGCACGCAGGCGCGCGCCAGCATCCAAGGCCCGACTTCCGGTGACTTTACTGATTCAGTATATGGGGCAAACCGCCAGGCTGATCCACCTGGTATTCAAGGTCTCCTGCCCGGCTCCTATCCGCTGGTTGATGTGGGCGCAGCTACTGAAGAAACCATTCTGGCAGCCGGTAACGCCACCGAGTTAGCTGATGCTCTAGCGGGCAAGGTTGCACTGGTTTCCGGAGCTTTGACCGCCGTTTCACAAGCTAACGGCAACAACCCTCCCGGTATTACCGATGCTGCGCGCATCACTCAGGAACGGCTGATCGCTGCACACCCCTTGGCAATCATTGCTTGCGGTACTACTACTAGTGCCGGCGTGGCTTATTATCCGCAAAGTTTTGTTGACCTGGCAGCTTTGCCGTTTGTTGGCAATCTCGGCACCACTAACTGCACCAATATTCGTAGCACGCTGACCGCTAATCCTGAAGGCGTTAACGTCTCCTTCAACTCGGCGCGTCCCGCCGCTTTTAGTGCTGGAACGCTGGATGATCTAGGTCCTTCCAGCTTCACCTCTTGGGGTGTGACTGAGTCCTTGCGCTTGAAGCCAGAAATCATGGCTCCGGGCGGCAACATCTACTCCGCCACCTGGACAAACCCTGGCGGTTATGTCAGCAAGTCGGGTACTTCGATGGCTTCGCCTAACTCGGAGGGCGCGATCGCGCTGATTCAGCAGATTGTTGATAAGAAGATTGATGATGGTGTGATCACTGGTGTGGCAAAGCACTCGCAAGCTTATGCCAACCTGGTTGACCAGTTCACCATGTCCAACGCACTGCCTTACACCGGTACCGTGACTGGCACGTATTTCTCGCCGCGTCGTCAGGGTGCTGGCATGATTCGGGTGGATAAGGTGTTGAACTCGAATGTGTCTTTGCGTAATGAGGTTGTGTTTGATCCGGAAACTGGTGAAGCGCCGCGCGCTAAGGTGGAGTTGGGTGACAAGGTGGGCGATCAGTTCTCGTTCAGTTTTGTGGTTGATAACTTCAATACTGCTTCCCGCACCTTCCAGGTTTCCGCTGCTATCCAAACTGATGCCACAACCGTTTCCAATGGTCGCCGTCAGGTTCTCGCCGGTAGCTCAACCGACCGAACCGCCTCTGAAGTGTTGCCTTTGCCGGGTGCGGTTATTCGGGTGACTGGTGTTGAGGGTGGTCAGTTGGCTGGTGATGAGGAGAATGTGAATAAGTATTCGCCTTCGTTTGCTGATCCGGCGGCGGTTAGTGTGCCGCGTCAGTCGAGTGCTCGGGTGACGGTGTCGGTTGATTTGTCTGGTGTTGCTAATTTGGCTGAGCTGGATACTTGGTTCCCCAATGGTTTGTTCTTGGACGGGTTTGTGTTCTTGGATTCAAGCCGTGAGAAGGTTTCTATTCCGTTTATGGGCTTTAGGGGTGATTGGAATGCTTCACCGTTGTTTGACACGTTGACGGCGTATCAGTCGCGTACTGGTAAGAGTGTGGCTGATTTGGATTACCCCTCGTACCATGTGTCGGCTTTGGCTACCCTTGATGGTTCGGTTGAGCGGGTGCTGGGTGCTAACCAGTATTCGCCAGCAGCCGCCTGGCCAACTCATAACTCAAGCGGTTCAGTTTCTGCGGCACGGACTTGGTTGGATAATCAGCGTAATGCTGGGAATTTGCAGCCGGAGTTGACGGCGTTCAGCCCGGATGGCGACGGCCAATTCGACCTGGTGTACGCAAACTTGGCTTTGTTGCGCGAAGCTAAAGCGTTGGCAGTGGTTGTCAAAGACAATGCTGGTAACGTGGTCAAGACTCTTGGCCCAGATTACGAGTTCTTTGAGCTATTGAACGGCGATGCATGCCAGACGCAGCAGATTGCGGCGACCTATGGTACTAAGTATCAGCGTAGGCTGGCTTGGGATGGTACTGATAATGCTGGTCAGCCGGTTGCGGATGGTCAGTATAGTTATGAGGTGCGGGCTGTTTTGGAGCATGCGTTCCTGAAAGATTTGGGTTATCCTTCAACTGATGCTGCGGTTTTGGCGTATTTGACTGATCCGGCTAATCAGCAGGTGCAGTCGCTTGGGTTTGCGGTGAAGGTTGATCGGACAGCGCCGAGTGTGGTGTTGACGGCTGGGGCTACTGAGGGTTCGGTAGCGTTGGCAGCTAGTGATGATCAGGCTTTGCAAGCGGTTGGTTTGTATAACGGTAGTGCGTTGGTTGGTTCGGTGCGTATTCCGAGCACGCCGGGCGGCGATTATGCGGCAACAATTGTTTTGCCTGATGGTGTTAGTGCTGCTCAGTTGACTGCTCAGGCGGTTGATTTTGCGGGTAACGTGGCGAGCAGTTCGTATAGTGCGGTCAATGGTAACTTGCAAGCTTTGATTGAGCTGGTGCATGTGCATGAGTTGTATGAGCAGCGGCAGGGTTTGTATACCAGTTTGTCTTATCAGGCGATGGCTGATGCTTTGACGGCGGCGCGCGTGCAGATCGCGGTGGGTATTGTGACTGATGCTCAGTTCGCTGGGTTTATTGCGGCGTTCCAGGCGGCTGTGGCTGGTTTGGTGTTAGCGGTTGATACTTCTGGTTTGGAGTTGCTGATTGATTTGGCGGACGCGATTTTGGCTGATCCGGGCGCGTATGTGCCAACGCATTTGGCTGATTTAGCGGCGGCTGTGGCGGCTGCTCGGGCTTTGCTGGTTGATCCGTTGCTTGATCAGGACCGGGTTACTGTTGGTATCCGTGATTTAGCTGAGGCTTTAGCGCGGGTTGAGTTGAAGGGTGATAAGGCTGTTTTGGATGCGCTGATCGCGGTGGTTCAAGGTCTTGATCCTGACCGGTTTACGCCTGCTAGTTGGGCGCCGGTGGCTGCCGCGTTGGCGGCTGGCTTGGTGGTCAGTGCTGATGTGAATGCTTCAGCGAGTCAGGTTGATGCGGCGGTTACTGGGTTGACTGAGGCGATTGATTTGTTGGTGTTGCGCGCAGCGAAGGCTGGTTTGTTGTCAGCGATTAGTGTGGCTAACAATATTTTGGCTAATACTGGAGCGTATGTGCCTAGTTCTTTGACTGGTTTAGCGGATGCTCGTGATGCGGCGCAAACTGTTTACGATAACGCTGACGCTACCCAGGCTCAGGTGACAGCGGCGCAGACCGCGTTGCTGGCCCGGGTTGCGGCGGTGAAGTTACGTAACCAGCCTGCGCCGGTGATCGGGTCGGCTGGTTTAGCGAAACTGGCTCCTGAGGCGGCGCCAGCCGCAGCAGCGGTGAAACTGTTTGCTACCACACCCACCCCGCGCATCAAAGGCACTGCTAAGGTTGGTAAAACCTTGCAGGTCAAGCTTGGTAAATGGTCAAACAAGCCGAGTTTGAGTGTGCAATGGTACCGGAACGGTAAACCGATCAGCGGGGCCACCAAAACCAAGTACAAGGTAGCCAAAGCTGACAAAGGCAAACGACTCACCCTCAAAGTCACCGCCACCAAAGCCGGCTACCGCGCCACCATCAAAACCAGCAGCAAAACCAAGAAAATCAAATAACCCCCCGGTCAGCAAACCCTGACCCCACCTAAACCCTGTTTGGGGGCCGCCACAACCGTGATGGCCCCCAAACTTTTACGCACAGCTCACGGCATTGGTGCCTGAGCATCGTAATCAAGGAAACCAGACTGCCGGGCAAGCAGCACACTGACGGCAACAACACAAAGCAGCCCGCCAAGCAAAGCCGCCCACCCTTCACCCAAAGCTGATGCACCGCTACCTGCCACCATGTCCCCCAAACGGGGACCGCCGGCAACCACCACAATGAAAACCCCCTGCAACCTTCCCCGCAAATCATCGGGTGCCGCCACTTGGAGGATTGTGCCACGCAAAACAGCTGAAACGGCATCGGCAGCACCAGCCAAAGCCAAAGCGATCGAAGAAGCAATCAGCGCCCACCAAATCACCCCACTGGGACGGTGTGAGCCAGCCAGCACCACCACCAAACCAAATAATGCAATCGAGGCACCCCAAGCGCGCACTGCCCAACCAATTACCCGGCCTTGCCAGCGGGCGCGACTAACCGGCCCAGACAGCACTGTGGCCACTGCTGAACCTACGGCAATGGCAGCGGTTAGCACACCCACCGTGGTTTCCCCGCCACCAATCACCAGCAAACCAACAGCTGGGAATAAGGCCCTTGGGAAAGCAAAAACCATGGCCATGATGTCAGAAAGGAAAGTCATCCGTAAATTAGGTGCCGTCGCCAAAAAACGCATGCCATCAACCACCGCCCGCCAACCTTGGGGTGGTGCCGCTGCGCTTGGTGAATCAGCCGATGCCACCTGATTGTGCAGCGGCGGCATCGCTGGCAGGCGAATGATCGCATACAAAGCAGCCGTAAAAGCTACCGCTTCAACCGTGTAAGTCCAGCCAAAACCGACCAGGCCAACCAGCGTTGCCCCCAACATTGGTCCCGCAGTCAAAGCAATTGTGTGTGTAACCATTGATAAAGCATTAGCCGCCGGTAACAGTTCAGCAGGCAGTAGCCGGGGAATGATTGCTCCCCGGGCTGGCGAGTTAACCGCAGAGGCACCTGACTGAACAGCCACTAAGGCGTACAACAGAGCCAGATTGTGCAGATTCAGCCAAGCCTGCGCCACCAAAAGCAGCACACACAACCACATCACCAAAGATGCGATCAACGCTACTTTGCGCCGATCATGGGTGTCAGCTAAAGCACCACCATATAAGCCCATCACCAAGAGTGGACCCAATGCCGCCAAACCAATCAAGCCAACGGCCATGGTCCGCTCAGTCGTCGCGTACACCTGTAAACCAATCGCAATGACAGATACCTGTGTACCAGTATTAGCTAAACCCATACCCCACCAAAGCCGTCGGTACTCTGGTGAAATGCGCAGCGGAGTGATGTCAGCTAATAAATGAGGCATGGGGCTAAGGGTAGCGCCACCGCTTGGCAGTAACTTGACAGACGCTACGGTGTCCCGCCAAACCGGCGCTGCCGCTGAGCGTAAATGGCGACAGCCTGATCGAAGTCTTCGCTTTGCACATCCGGCCAGAGTTGCTCACTGAAAACCAACTCGGCATATGCTGCCTGATAGATCAGAAAATTGGAGAGACGCTGCTCGCCGGAAGTGCGCCAAAACAAGTCGATTGGGGGAATTGGAATGATCTGGTGGTGACTGCCTTCGGCACCCAATAGTTGATCAAAGTTAGTTGCGGCAGTGGTTTGAGCTAACTGTTGGGCAGCTT
>JAIRPS010000132.1 GCA_031256885.1 Bifidobacteriaceae bacterium
GTTACAACAACCAGGATCATTCCATGCTCACAGCAATGGCTGGTGTTGACCAAATTGTCGCAGGCAGCAGCGACAAAGCCCCACTTTGGGCAGTCAACGCCGATTCTGAATACCACGAGGAGAAATAAGCCAAACCGGCGCACAGCCAATGGTGCCAAAGCGTTTATCAAAAGCTGTGCGAGCTGCCCCGATCAGTAGGTCTTCGCGGCTAATGTCGAGCAACGTCATGGCCAAAGCGGGATCAGCTAAATAATGTTTTGGTGCCTGTTTGAGGCGTGCGAAGTGGTCCATGCCGCCGAGCCAAGGCCCAACCTCATCAAGCAGCCACAGGCTGGTCAATGCTTCACGATAAGCTGCGGTTGTGCTCTTTGCGGGCTTGTTTTCATCCCCGGCAGTGGCAGCGTCAAGTAACTCAGAGTATGAGGTTGATGTGCCAAACGCCGCACTGTTACCATCCCAAACGCCGCATTGTTACCATCCCAAACGCCGGGATGGCCAACTGCGCTGCCCACCGCCAAGGAAGATGCGTGACCAGGGGGCAATTACCAGAACTTGAACAGTTGTTGCACGGAGTAGTGGATGTCGGGGTTGACTTCGTGGAGGCGGTTGAACTCACCAGCCATACCCACTGACAGCATGATCACACTGGTTGCTACGGTAATCAGGCAGGCTGCCGGATAGCTGAAACGGCGCGGCAGCTTGTTTTTATCGGCGGCAGTCACCGACCAGCCGAGCAGCAGCAAAGCAGGTAAAGCAAACAGCCACAAAAAATCAGCTTGGTAACGTCCATGCACCCCAGCCATAATGATGGATGCCACCATCATTACAAGACCAACGCTAACCATTGCCCACAGGAGTTGGCGGCTACGGCCAAACCGCCCACCGCCACGACGTTTGACCGCCAACAGAATTGGTAGACAGTACAGCAGTGGCAAATATGCTAAACCAATAGCCCGTTCAGCGTAAATGTAGCCAAGCCACTGTGGGGTGCGGGCAAAACCGCCAACCGAGAAGAACGGGAAAACCAATTGCGGCGATAGTTCAGCGAACAAGTTTGCACCAAAACCAGCCAGCAATGTATCTAAGAAACCCAATGGTGTTTTATCAAGTGCGGCACCAACGTTGCTAACAGTTAGTTGATATGCCGCACCAAACTGGGTTGGTGAACCAAAGCGCACCTGGTTGTAGACCATCAGTAAAACCGCCACCACCAGGTAGGGAATGGCTACCGCAACTAATAACTGGCCGAGGTGCCGCGCCGGCACCTCGGTCGAGGCAAAGACCGCAGATTTAGCAGAACTCGGTATTGCGTTTCGCCAGGTGCCCCACAAAATTACTGGCAGCAGCGCGGAAACAACCAGCAGGTTGGGGCGGCAGCCAACTGCTAAAGCGAGGCAGGCAGCCGCTGCGGCTGCCTGCACTATCCAGGCAACTCGACCGGTGGCTTGTTTAGCACGCAACGCTAAGAAAACACCGCTCAGCGCAAAAGCCATGCCAGCCATGACAGCGGTTTCATAGACAGTGGCTCTGGCTGCCAGGTAGAGCAAGTTTGATGCCGCAATCACCGTAACTAAACCAGCAATGTAGAACCAGAAAGGCAAAGCGGGTAAATACCGCCGCACCAGTGTGCGCCAGAGCCGCCACAGCATGACCAGCCCAAGAATGGCGAAAGCCAAGAAAGCAATCCGTGTTGGCAAATGATGATCAGTAATCAGATGGTAAGGCAGCAGGACAAGCACCACCGGTACCACGCCAAAATAGCAGTAGTAGCGCCCATTGAAGTAAGCGTAATCCCATTCGTAGTCAATCCCTTGGGCGGAACGGTAGCCCGGGTTATACGGTTCTTCCGCAGCCACCAAAGCTGGTGAAGGCTGTTCCGGCAAAGTCACCTGCCCGGCGGCTAATGAGTCAGTCAGCTTGCGGTATTGGTCATTGGCGGGTTGGTTAGCGTTGAAAACTGCTTGAGCTGATTTGCCGAGATCAGCACCTAGCCCCACACTGGTAACGGTGGTAAAACCGAGCAAACCGATCAACGCAGCAATCACCAAAGATTCAGTGACACGGTGTTTGGTAGCTTGTGGCTGCCAACGTATTTGCCACCAACGTCGCGCCACAAACAGCAGACCAATCGTCACGGTTAGCCACAACCCAAGGATTCGCCACAAGCTGATAACCAGGGGTATTGGACGGTTAATGATGATTTGTCGCACAGCCATGCGAGCGTCATCGGAATCAAATTCCAAAGCTAAACGGGAGACTTTGCCGTTAAACGCGACTTTGAGATACTGCGATTGGGCAGCGCCGGCAATGATTTCAACGCTCTGGGTGGAGCGCGATTGGCTGGCTGCGTCATCGTAGCCAAGTTTGATTTTCTGAACGGTTTTTGGATTATCAAACACGGCGTCAATCCACACCGTGTCAACTGGCTGGTCAATCTGGTTGATGCTCAGCTGACCGTGCGGCGCTGTCCAGCGGTACAGCTTGGCTGTTGGGTCAAAGACAACGTCACGCAATTCCGCCTGGTCAAGTGGCAACACTTGCTGATTGCTGGTGCTGCCAGTGGTCCAATGTGCAATGTTGAATAGGCAAAACTCAGCCACCAAGGCTGCCACCAAGGCCAGCCCAATCCAAACGATAACGGGTAGATGAC
>JAIRPS010000004.1 GCA_031256885.1 Bifidobacteriaceae bacterium
CACCTCCCGGGGGGCGCTGCCGAGCACCGCAGCCAGTGGTGTGCAATCCGCTAATCAGGCATACCGTGAGGCAGCCAGGCGGGCGGTGGATTATTTGGCCCAGTCGCTCACCGATGGCAACCATGCTGTCACTGAAGTTGGCGGCCTCACCTAAGACGATGTCGGTTTAACAATCGACCTGCTTTGGGCTTTCCAAGCCGCCCAAACCAGCCAGCCGGATTCCCTGACAACACAGGTTGATCAAGGCGCAATCATGCAGTGGATCAAGCAGCAAGGGCCGGCCTACAGCGGCCAAAAATCTGATGAAACACTGGTGGCGGCCACCGCCAAACTCGGTTTAGCACTCGAAATGCCAGAACTTGGCCAAGCTGGGGCGGCTGATCAAGCCCGCGCTGCCCTGCGTCAGCAACTCAATGCATCTGGCCAGTTTGTTGACCGTTCCAGCCAGGGTGATTTTTCTACACCAACCGGTCAGTCTTTAGCCATCTTGTTGTTTCACCGGGCGGCTGATTGGGCCGTGGTGGAACAAGCGGCCAGTTTTCTAGCCAGCAGCCAATGTGCCGATGGCGGTTTTCCCGTCAGCTTTGCCGCCACAGCCGATTGCACCGGCGACCCAGATTCGACCGCTTTTGCCCTGTTTGCCCTGTTCGTTGGAGAAAACGACAGCCGCAACCAGGGTTTCGATAAAGCTGACCAGCTGGGTCAAGCTCGCGCCCAAGCAGCCCAGTTCATGCTTCAAGGGCAAGACCCCAACGGCTTGTGGGCGGCAGCTTATGGACCTTCCGTCAACACCACTGCGATGGCGGCGAGCGCCCTGACCGTCCAGCCAGAACTTGACCCTGAGGTTTGGCTGAAAGCCGTCACTGCCCTGGCTGACATCCAAAATGACGATGGCGGTTTACCAGTTGGCCAAGATGGCGCATCTGATCTGCGTGCCACCGCCCAGGCAGCATTATTTCTGGCAGACGGCACTTTGCTTGACATTGCCGCCAGTTCAGCCAATTAAACAGTGTTGAGCAGCGCTGATGTTTCAGCACTGGGCTGCCCGGGCGGCATCGGGCGAACATTTCTCTACTGGCCTGTCGGTTAGGTGACATCGCTGCTGGCCATTAGGGTAGGGGGGTGGTTTACCGCCAGGCTATTTGACTCAGCCAGGCGGTGGTGCTGCCCCAACACTAAGGAGGAATCCGCATGTCCAAGTCAAACTCAGGCGGCGCATTGACGCCGCCACCAACTGACGCGCTTGTCAGCAGCGCAGCAACGCCAGCCAGCAACAAACTAGCGGTGGAGATGCAAGGCGTTGACGTGATTGCTGACGCCGACCGCAAAGGCCGGGCACGCAGCCTTTTTGCACCCTGGTTTGCCGCTAACGTCTCGGTCTTAGCTATTCCCTACGCGGCCTGGCTGTTCGGTTTTGGTGTGTCGTTTGGCCAGGCTGTGGTGGCTGGCGTTATTGGTATTGTTTTTTCCTTCCTGCTGTGCGGCTTTGTGGCGCTGGCCGGCAAACGGGGTTCAGCACCCACCATGATATTAACCAGGGCAGCCATGGGGGTGCGCGGGTCACGAGTTGCCTCAGCGCTTTCGTGGATTTTGACGGTTGGCTGGGAAACAGTCCTCACTGCCTTAGCGGTGTTGGCTACCTCAACTGTTTTCACCAAAATGGGTTGGGGCGGCGGTGCCTCAGTCAAAGTGGTGGCTTTGCTAGTGGTGGCGGTGCTGATTGTCGGCGGCGGGGTGATTGGTTTTGACCTGATTATGCGCATGCAAAACATCATCACCTGGGTGACTGCTGCTTTGACGGTTGGCTATATCGCTTTGACTGTCAAAGAGATTGATTTCGCGGCGGTCACCGCTTTACCCAGTGGCAACGCTCAGGCGTTCATTGGTGGGCTGGTTTTTATGATGACCGGTTTTGGTTTGGGCTGGGTCAATATGGCGGCTGACTATTCACGTTACCTGCCACGCAACACATCCGGTAAGGCGGTGGTTGGCTGGACCACGCTGGGGGCATCCTTGGCACCGCTGATCCTGCTCGGTTTTGGCCTGCTCCTAATTGGTTCGCATGGCCTGGATTCTGACTTGGCCACCACCATGAACAATTCAGATCCGGTTGGTGCATTAGCTGAAGTCATTCCCACCTGGTATGCCATCCCCTTCCTGGTGGTTGCCTTGCTTGGCTTGGTTGGTGGAGCCCTTTTGGATATTTACTCTTCCGGTTTGGCTTTGATTGCGGCTGGTTTGCCTGTCAAACGGCCAGTTGCTGCCGGCATTGACGGCTGCATCATGATTGCTGGCACGTTGTACATTGTTTTTTCCGGATCATCGTTCTTTGATATTTTCCAAGGTTTCCTCATCACCTTAGGTGTGCCAATCGCGGTTTGGGCTGGCATTCAACTGGCTGATGTGTTGTTGCGCAAACGTGACTATGACGAGGCAGCCTTATTTACACCAACTGGCCGCTATGGTGCTTGGCCGGTACTGCCACTGGCCACCATGGTGGTTGGTTCATTGATTGGTTGGGGTTTAGTAACCAACACTTATGCAGGCTGGTTAGGTTGGCAAGGATACCTACTGGGTCCCTTGGGCGGGCGTGAAGGTGCCTGGGCCTACGCCAATCTTGGCGTACTTGCCGCGTTGCTGATTGGTTTCCTGGTCACGTTACTTGGCCGCTATGGTGCCGTGCGTCGACAGGAAGCTGCAACAGTGCTTGACCAGGAGGCCGCCTTATGAGCTGTCAAAAAACGGTGCCAGCTTGGCTGGCGGTGATTGACATGCAAAATGTGTTTGGTCAAGCTGAT
>JAIRPS010000142.1 GCA_031256885.1 Bifidobacteriaceae bacterium
CCAGCCACCAACAGTTGACCGAGTCAAACACTCTTTGGCATGGTCAGGCCGCAAAACTGCGAAAAATCAGGCCTGTGACATATTTCACTGCTTACCCATCAGTTTCAAGAAACGATCAAACAGGTAACTGGCATCATGTGGACCAGCGGCTGCTTCAGGGTGGTATTGGACAGCAAAGGCTGGCCTATCCAAACAGGCAATACCTTCCACCACGTTGTCGTTCAAGTCAATATGAGTAACTTGCACCAGACCGTAACGCCCCTGATCATGTGGGGCTAAAACAGCTGAACCAACTGGCACCGCCAAGGCGAAACCGTGGTTGTGCGCGGTTATTTCAACTTTGCCAGTGGTCAGATCTTTGACTGGCTGGTTAAGGCCGCGGTGTCCAAAACGCAGCTTGTATGTGCTAAAACCCAAGGCGCGCCCAAGTATTTGATTACCAAAACAAATACCAAAAATTGGTAAACCAGCATCAAGGGCTGCCCGGGTCAAATCAACTTCAGCACTGGCCGCCGCTGGATCACCCGGCCCGTTCGACAAAAACAATCCATCCGGCTGCAACGCGGCCACCTGCGCAAAGCTGCTTGAACGCGGCAGCACATGGACACGTACGCCACGTTCCGCCAGCAGTTGCGGTGTCATTGATTTGATACCTAAATCAATTGCCGCGACCTTTGCCACCGGCTGACCAGCCGGTTCAACCACGTAAGGCTGGGCAATACTCACCTCACCAGCCAAATCAGCCCCAGCCATGGGTGGCTCGGCACGCACCAGACTCAGTAAATCTTCCGGGCTGTAAGCACGCCCAGTAACCGGATCAGTCAACCCCGCACCGGAAAAAATACCTGCTCGCATCACACCATGCTCACGCAACCGCAAAGTGATGGCGCGCGTATCAACTTCGGCAATCGAAACAATCGAGTTGTCAACCAAAGATTTTGCCAAACTGCCGGTGGCACGCCAACTGGAAGGCCGCCTGGCGGGATCACGCATCACATAACCAGCCACCCAGATCTGCCGCGATTCATCATCTTCCAGATTGACTCCGGTATTGCCAATATGGGGTGCCGTCATCACCACAATTTGTCGGTGATAAGACGGGTCAGTTAAGGTCTCCTGATAACCCGTCATGCCGGTATTGAAAACAATTTCACCAAAAGCTTGACCACGCGCACCAAACGCAACGCCTTGGTAGATTTGGCCATCTTCTAAAACCAGAAATGCTGTGTCTGTCATGTTACTCACCTTCCACCAGCTGGCAATCAGCCACAGTTGGCCGCCCTTGCCAAAAAGTCCAAACTGTTCGGCCAGTCATTTGCCGGCCAGCCACCGGCGTGTTTGTTGAAGCGGTTGCCATTGCCGCCGGATCAACCAGCCAAGTTGCGGTCGGATCAAACAAGGTCAGATTAGCAATCGCACCAACCTCCAGTAATTGGCCTTGTTCGGTCACTCGGCCAATTTTGGCGGGTATTACTGACATTGCTTGAGCCACTGCCGCCCAATCAAGACGACCTGTCGCCACCATTACCTGGTTGACAATCGGTAAAGCAGTTTCCAAACCAGTCATTCCAAAAGCAGCTGCCGCCCATTCGCACTGTTTCGCTTCACGAGGATGCGGCGCATGATCTGTAGCGACAATGTCAATCGTGCCGTCGACCAGCCCCCGGCGAACTGCGGCTACGTCATCGGCATCACGTAAAGGCGGGTTGACCTTGAAAACTGGGTCAAAACCACGGGCTGACTGATCAGTCAGCAACAAGTGATGCGGTGTGACCTCGGCGGTGACTGCCACGCCGCGTCGTTTGGCCCAGCGGATAATGTCAACCGAACCTGCCGTTGACACATGACATACATGCAAACGCGCCCCGACATGCTCCGCTAACAGCACATCCCTGGCAATGATTGATTCTTCAGCAACTGCTGGCCAACCGGTTAAGCCAAGCTCTGCACTAACTTGCCCTTCATGCATCAAAGCACCTTCGGTGAGGCGAGGCTCTTGCGCGTGCTGCGCCACCACCGCCTGAAAGGTTTTGGTGTATTCCAAAGCTCGGCGCATCAGTACTGGATCGGCAACGCAATGACCGTCATCGGAAAAAACCCGGACTTGAGCAGCTGAACGTGCCATGGCCGCAAGCTCAGCCAACTTTTCACCACGCAAACCTTGTGAAACCGCACCAACCGGGCGCACCTGCACATAACCAGCCTGTTCGCCGAGCCGCAAAACCTGCTCAACCACACCGGCTGTATCAGCCACCGGGAAAGTGTTAGCCATGGCATGCACGCAGGTGAACCCGCCTTTAGCGGCAGCCTGCGAACCAGAGCGGACAGTTTCCGCATCTTCCCCACCAGGTTCACGCAGGTGCGTGTGGAGATCCACCAAACCAGGCAATGCCACCAGGCCTTGTGCATCAATTTGTGTCTGCCGGAGTGAGCCGGTCAAGGCTTTACCAATTTCAACAATCCTCCCCTGATCAATCACCAGGTCAGCAAGCTGACCAGATGGCAGCATGGCACCTTTGATCAAATAGCCACTCATTGTTGAACTCCTTCCTGCCCGGTCAAGGCTAAGTAAAGAACTGCCATGCGTACAGCAACCCCATTGGCGACTTGCTCAACCACTACGCTACGCGGGCTGTCAGCAGCTTCCGCCGTGATTTCGAGGCCGCGATTCATTGGACCAGGGTGCATAACAATGCCGTGATCCGGTAAACGGGCCAAACGTAAACCGGTCAAACCATATTCGCGTTGATATTCTGCCGGGCTGGGAAAAAACCCGCCGCCGACGCGGCTCATTCTTTCCGACTGCACCCGCAGCATCATCAAAGCATCCGGCTGCACCAGGTCAATTACCCTATCAAGATTGTATTCAACATCAACTGGCCAGTTGTTTACACCAATTGGCAGCAATGTGGGCGGTGCCACCAAAGTAACTTTGGCTCCTAAAGTGGTCAATAGCTGCACATTGGAACGCGCCACCCGTGAATGCAGCACATCACCAACAATGGCCACACGCAAACCGTCAAGGGTGGGACCGTTAGCTAAATGTTGGCGAATTGTATATGCATCCAACAAAGCCTGTGTGGGGTGTTGGTGCATACCGTCGCCAGCGTTGATCACCCGTGCTGTGGTCCAACCGGAATGGGCTAATCGGTGCGGTGCCCCTGATGCGCGGTGCCTGATCACAATGGCATCCGCCCCCATTGCGCCAAGCGTTAGCACAGTGTCTTTCAACGATTCGCCTTTAGATACCGAAGAACCTTTGGGGGTGAAGTTGATCACATCAGCAGAAAGGCGTTTAGCGGCCGTTTCAAAAGAAATACGAGTGCGCGTTGAATCTTCAAAAAACAGGTTGATTACGGTGCGTCCCCGCAAGGTCGGTAGTTTTTTGATTTGACGCGCCTGGGTGGCGGCCATCTCCCCCGCCACGTCGAGAATACTAACTGCCTGTTCTTGGCTTAACTCACCAGTTGACAAAAGGTGCGTCAACACTTTTTGCGTTCCCGATGCCGTTAGGTGGTTTGCCGAATCAAGCTGAGTTGGGCTGGTGGATATGCTCATTGCTGCTCACCTTTGGCAATCAGCACAGCGTCACGACCATCAGTTTCAGTCACTAAGACACTGACTCGTTCATCACGGGCGGTTGGCAGATTCTTCCCAACATAGTCAGCCCTGATTGGTAGTTCACGATGCCCCCGGTCAACCAGCACCGCCAAACTGACTGCCCGTGGGCGGCCATGATCCTGCAAGGCATCCAAAGCCGCCCGAATGGTCCGCCCGGAATACAAAACATCGTCAACCAGCAGAACCATTGCCTGATCAATGCCGCCACTGGGTAGACGAGTCGGTTCCAAGGTGCGTTGTTTGCTGCAACGTAAATCATCCCGATACATGGTCACATCGAGTTGA